>USCW01000070.1 GCA_900553315.1 uncultured Eubacteriales bacterium | reverse complement strand
GGGTCTGGGGGAGAGGCGCTTCTCTTAGAGAAGCGGCCTCTCCCCCAGAATCTCCGCCTGCCATAAATGAAAGGAAAGAAGCGTATGAAGGACGTTAAGGCGATTGTTGCGGAAATGACGCTGGAGGAGAAAGCGTATTTGTGCCAAGGAAAGGGGTCGTGGTTTACACGGGCTATTGAGCGGCTGGGCGTGCCGGGAATGATGGTCTCGGACGGACCGCACGGACTGCGGAAGCAAGACCTTGAAAAAGAAAAGGAAGGCTTGAATGAAGCCATTCAGGCCGTATGCTACCCGACCGCTGCGGGCACCGCGTGCTCGTTCAATCGGGAGCTGATGCAGGAAATGGGCCAGCTGCTCGGTCAGGCCTGTCAGGCGGAGAACGTCGGCGTGCTGCTCGGCCCGGCAGCGAATATCAAACGCAGTCCCCTGTGCGGTCGAAACTTCGAGTATTTCTCTGAGGATCCGTACCTCTCCGGCGAAATTGCCGCCGCTTATATCCGCGGCGTGCAGTCCGAGGGCGTGGGCACCTCGCTGAAGCACTTCGCCGCCAATAATCAGGAAACCCGCCGCATGAGCGTCTCAGCCAATATCAGCGAACGTGCCCTGCGGGAAATCTACCTCGCCAGCTTCGAGGGCGCAGTCAAGGGCGGCAAGCCGTGGACGCTGATGTGCTCCTATAATAAAATCAACGGCACCTATTCCAGTGAGAATCCGTGGCTGCTGACACAGGTGCTGCGGAAGGAATGGGGCTTTGACGGCGTGGTCATGTCCGACTGGGGTGCGGTAAGCAACCGCGTCAAGGGCGTGCCCGCTGGCTTGGAGCTGGAGATGCCGGAAAGCATCCCGGCACATGACCGGCAGATCGCAGAGGCCGTCCGCAGCGGCGAAATGCAGGAGAGCGAATTGGATACCGCCTGTGAACGGCTGCTGACGCTGGTGAAGAAATACGTGGAGCATCACCGGGAGGGCGAGGAGTTCGACCGGGGAATGCAGCACCATCAGGCAAGAAAGATCGCCCGGGAGGCCATGGTGCTGCTCAAGAATGACGGAGATATTCTGCCCATCCGCGGCAATAAAAAGGTCGCGTTTATCGGAAGATTCGCCGAAACGCCCCGGTATCAGGGCGGCGGCAGCAGCCATATCAACGTCAGCGACGAGCTTTCCGCATTGGAGGCCGTGCGGTCGGTCTGTAAGGTCAGCTACGCTCCCGCCTTCTCGCTGAAGGAGGACACGGTGGACGAGACGGCGCAGGAGGAGGCCGTGCAGATTGCGGCGCAGTCCGATTTGGCGGTGCTGTTCCTCGGTCTGCCGGAATACGCCGAAAGCGAGGGCTTCGACCGGACGAATATGCGCCTGCCGCAAAACCAGCTGACGCTGGTGGAGCGCGTCTTGCAGGTGCAGAAGCAGGTGGTCGTGGTGCTGCATAACGGCGCACCCGTGGAGCTGCCCTTTGCCGATGAAGTGCCCGCCATTCTGGAAGCCTATCTGGGCGGACAGGCCGGCGGCGGCGCGACGGTCGATCTGCTCTTCGGCGCGGTGTCCCCCTGCGGCAAGCTGGCGGAGACCTTCCCCCTGCGGCTGGAGGATACGCCCTGCTATTTGAACTTCCCCGGCCACGGCGATCAGGTGGACTACGCCGAGGGCGTGTACGTGGGCTATCGGTATTATGACAAGCGGAAGCTGCCCGTGCGGTTCCCCTTCGGTCATGGACTTACCTATACCACCTTTGCGTACAGCAATCTGCGGGTGAGCGGCGATACCTTCCGCGGGGAGCCGCTGACGGTAGAGGTGGATGTAACCAACACCGGCAAGGTGGCCGCCAAGGAGATCGTGCAGTTCTACGTGCGCCCGGATCATGCGGGCATGGATCGTCCCGTGCGGGAATTGAAGGGCTTTGATAAGGTGTTCCTTGCCCCCGGCGAAACGGGGACGGCCCGCTGCACGCTGGACAGCCGTGCCTTCAGCTATTGGGAGGATACGATCCACGATTGGTACGCCGAGCCGGGGCTGTATCAGGTGGAGGCTGCGGCCAGCAGCCGGGATATTCGCCTGAGCATGCCCGTGACGGTGGAGAATAAGCCCCTGCCCGTGCATGTGACCTTTGACACTACCTTTGGCGATGTGATGACCATTCCCGGAGGCCGGGAGCTGCTGAAGCCCCTGATGGAACAGCAGGATGCGCTCGGCGGCGCGGACGAGCAAATGGGCGAGGCTGGTCAGGCCATGAAGGAAGCCATGCTGCGCTTTATGCCGATGCACAGCGTGCTGTCCTTCAGCGGCGGCAAGGTCACGCCCGAAATGCTGGACGAGCTGGTCAAGCAGCTGAACGAATTACAGAAGTAAAAAGGAGCGGATGTTCCATGACGCAGGTACAACAGAAGCAGGAGACTGCGCAGACCTTTTCCTGCTCCGGGTGCGGCGGCCGCCCGGTATGGGATCCCGAAAGCGGGAAGTTGAAGTGCCCCTATTGCGGACACTTTACGGACGTGACGGCGGATGAGACGAAGCCCGAGGAATATCCCTTGGAGGCGGCGCCCACCGCCGCCCAGCAGGACTGGGGCGAAAAGAAGCGCGTGGTGCGCTGCCAGGGCTGCGGTGCGGAGACGGTGCTGGGCGCGGAGGAGACCGCGACCTTGTGCCCATTCTGCGGCAGTCCCCATGTATTGGAGGACCAGGCTGCGGCGGGCATCGCTCCGGAAAGCGTCCTGCCCTTCAAGATCCCCCAGAAGCACGCCGTCAGCGCCTTCCGCAAATGGCTGAAGAAGCGCTGGTTCGCGCCGGGAAAGGCCAAGAAAATGGCGACGCTCGGTCAGATCAGCGGCGTTTATCTGCCCCATTGGACCTATGACAGCGACACCACCTCGACCTATGTGGGCGAGGCGGGCCACCACTACTATGTGCAGGTGCCCGTGACGGTGGAGCGGGACGGCAAGCAGGAGACGGAGATGCGCGAAGAGCAGCGCACCCGGTGGGAGCCTGTCTCCGGCATGGTGCAGCACTATTTCGACGACGTGGTGGTACCCGGCAGCGAGCGTCTGCCGGAGAACCTGCTGGAACGGGTGCAGCCCTATGACCTCTCGAAGCTGTGCCGGTATCAGGCGGCGTTCCTGTCCGGCTTTATCAGCGAAAAGCCTGCGGTGGACGTGCACAAGGGCTGGGAGGGCGCGAAGAAGCGCATTGACAGTCAGATGGAGGAGTTGGCCATGGAGGATATTCTGGCCGATGCGGACGAGGCGCGGGTAAACAGCCTGAAATCCACCTACAGTGAAGTGAAATACAAGCTGACGCTGCTGCCCATGTATTTGAGCTCCTTCACCTACAAGAATAAGGCCTATCACGTACTGGTGAACGGCGAGAACGGCCGCTGCGGCGGCGAGGCTCCGGTGAGCCCGTGGCGCGTAGCGCTGGCGGTGCTGGTAGGTATCCTCGTGTGCGTGGGACTGTATTACGTGCTGGAATAATTGCAGAAAAGCGAAAAGGCGCTGGCGGAACATTCTCCGTCAGCGCCTTTTATCATGCTCTTACAAGGCGGCGTAAATCTTTTTGATTTCCGCCAGCAGCTCCGGATGGTCGAAATCATCCCGGCAAAGGATGTTGATCTCGCGGATCATGCGGATGCCTTCAATGCGCACCGCGACCAGCCGCCCTGCGGCAAGCTCCTCGCGGCAAGCGCTGTGCGCCATGATGGTCACGCCCAGATTTTCCGCCACAAGCTCCTTGATGGTGGCAATGTTGTCCATTTCCAGACGCACGTCAAAGTTGCGAATGCTTTCCAAATGCCCGGTCAGGGCGCTTTCAAACAGGCGGCGGGTGCCTGCTTCTTCCCGGCGGAGGATCAGGCTTTCCTTTTTCAGCTCGTCCAGCGTGATGGAGCTGCGCCCGGCCAGACGATGCTCTGGGGACATGACCACGCAAAGATAGTCCATGTCCATCAGCTCCGTGTGGCAATGCTTCAGGCTGACCGTGCCCTCCACAATGGCGAAATCCAGCGCGTAGCTGGTCAGCTTGTCGCAAAGCTTATCCAGCGAGTCGGTGACAAGGCTGATATTGGTATGCGGGTGCGCATTGCAGTAGGCGGTGAATACGCGACCCACCAGCGCTTCGCCGCAGGTAGGTGTGAGGCCGACGGTGAAGTGGCGAAGCTGCTGCTCAGCCTCGACCAGCGCACGGCGTGCCGCTTCGCTGATATTGACCAGCCGCTTGGCGTACTTGACCAGCACCTTTCCCTCGGGGGTAAGCGTAAGCTTTTTTGGGTTGCGATAAAAGATTTTTATATGAAATTCCTGTTCTAATTGATGAATGTGATAGCTCACCGCAGGCTGGGAAAGTGCCAGCGCCTCTGCGGCGGCGGTGTAGCTGCCCTCCTTGAGCACGCACAGCAGCGTGAGCAGTTTGATATCGACCAACATGCGAATCCCTCTTCGGCGGTAATATAAAAAATTCTGATGAATGCATCGAATTTTATAATTTGATTTTATCACGGACACTCGTTAAAATCAAGGCCATTCTCCGGGATGTTTCCCGAGCATGGAAAGAAGGTCTTGCGGATGTTGAATGTATTTCAGTCGGTTTCTCCGACCGCGCAGGTGCTGCTGGCGGTGACGCTTTTATGGCTGGCGGGCTTTGGAATGTCGCGCATCACCAAGCTGCTGCATTTGCCGAACGTGACGGGGTACATTCTGGCGGGCGTGGTCATTGGACCCTATGTGCTGAATCTGATCCCTGCGGAGCTGACCGGCGGCATGGAATTTCTGACGGACGTGGCGCTGTCCTTCATTGCCTTCGGCGTGGGGCGCTATCTGCGGCTGGATCGGCTGAAGGAGCAGGGGACGCGGGTCATTGTATTGACGCTGATGGAGGCGCTGGTCACGGCGGCGGTCGTTACGCTGACCATGCTGACGGTGTTTCAAATGTCGCTGCCCTTTGCGCTGCTGTTGGGCGCAATCGGCTCGGCTACCGCACCAGCGTCCAGTCTGATGACCATCCGGCAGTATCGTGCCAAGGGCGACTTTGTGAACACGCTGATACAGGTGGTTGCCATGGACGACGCGGTGGCGCTGCTGGCCTTCAGCGCCTGTGCGGCCATTGCCGCCGGGACGGAGAGCACTGCGGGCTTTTCGGTGCAGAGCGCCTTGAAGCCGTTGGTGCTGAGCCTTGCGATGATGCTGGGGGCGTATCTGCTGGGGCGTGCGCTCTGTGCGCTGCTGCGTGGACGCTCCTCTGACCATCGGCTGGTGCTGACCTGCTCGGCTGTTTTCCTGATTGCGGCGGTCTGCGCGGCGATGGATGTTTCGCCGCTGCTGGGCTGCATGGTACTGGGCGCGACCTACGCCAATGTAACCGGCGACAAGGAGCTTTTCAAGCAGGTGAACCGCGTCACGCCGCCCATCAACGTGCTTTTCTTCGTTCTTTCGGGAATGCGGCTGAATCTGGGCGCCTTGGAGTCCGTTGGGATGATCGGCGTGACCTATTTCGCGGTGCGCATTGTGGGCAAGATGCTGGGGTCTTGGCTGGGAGCGCGCATGACGGGCTGCTCGGCGGAGATTCGACGCTATTTTGGATTGGCGCTCATTCCGCAGGCGGGCGTGAGCATCGGCCTTGCGGTGCTGGCGCAGCGCATTCTCCCGGCGGAGTCCGGGTCGCTCCTCAGCACGATCATTCTCTCGTCCTCGGTGCTGTATGAGATGATCGGCCCGGTGTGCGCCCGCAAGGCGCTGATGCTGGCAGGAGCCATCAAGAGCGACAGTCACGGAAAGCCGGTCGCACCTGCGGCGGCTGCGCCCGCCCATAAGGCCTCCAAGAAGGAGAAAAAGACGGATGAAAAGATTCACGTACCCGTAAAGGCAGCGGTGACTGCCACGACAGCGCCGGCATGGAGAATCGGTAATTCCCATCTTTGGCCCTGAGCATTTACAGCAGTCCCTGCACCAGAATGATAACAATCAGGATGGGAAGCACCCAAGTGAAATAGGGCTTGAGCCAGCGGGGGAGCTTGCGACCCGCGCCGGTGTTGGCTTCGGTCAGATATTTGTCAAAGCCCCAGCCCCATTTGCTGACGCAGAACAGCAGATAGATCAGACTGCCGATGGGGAGCAGGAGATTGCTAACGAGAAAGTCCTCGCCATCGAGAATCGTACTGCCGTCGCCCAAGGGCTGCACGCCGCTCCACAGGTTGTAGCCCAGCACACAGGGGACGCTGGCCAGCAGAATGACCACACAGCCCACCGCCGCGGCCCTTTTACGGCTCCAATGGAACAGCTCCATCATGCTGGCCAGAATGTTTTCGAACACCGCCAGCACCGTCGAGAAGCTGGCGAAGGTCATGAACAGGAAGAACAGCGCACCCCAAATGCGTCCGCCGCTCATGCTGGCGAAAACGTTGGGCAGGGTGATGAAAATCAGCTGTGGGCCCGCGTCCGGGGATACCCCAAAGGAGAAGCAGGCGGGGAAAATAATCAGGCCCGCGCAGATGGCTACGAAGGTATCCAGCACACAAATGCGAAGGCTTTCGCTGACCAGCGTGTGATCCCGCTTCATGTAGCTGCCGAAGATCTCCATGGCGCCGATGCCGAGGCTCAGGGTGAAGAACGCTTGATTCATGGCTGCGCCGATCACATTGCCGAGGCCCTGCTCCACCGCACGGTTCCAGTCGGGCACGAGGTAGAAGGTAAGCCCCTCCGCCGCACCGGGCAGGGTGCAGTTATGCACGACCAGCACGAGGATCAGCACCAGCAGACCAATCATCATGAGCTTGGTGATACGCTCCACGCCGCCCTGCAAGCCGAGGCTGCAAATGGCGAAGCCCGCCAGCACGGTCAGGCCCATGGCAAGGCCCATTTCGCCGGGATCGCTCAGCAGCGCGCCGAAGGCGGCGGCGGTATCGGCGGTGTTCTCCATGGCCCCGGTCAGAAACTTGACGAAGTAGTCGGCCATCCAGCCGCTGACGGTGGTGTAATACATCATCAGCATGCAGCAGCCCAGCAGGCACACCCAGCCGTGGAGGTGCCAGCGGGAGCCCTTGGGCTCCAAGGACTTATAGGCGGTGGTGGGAGCGCCATGTCCCGCGCGTCCGACGGCAAGCTCCATGGTCAGCACGGGCACGCCCATGAGCAGGAGGAAAAGCAGATAAAACAGCACAAACACGCCGCCGCCGTATTGACCGGTGATGGTAGGAAAACGCCACACATTGCCGATGCCGATGGCGCACCCTGCGCTGACCAGTAGAAATCCCAGCCGGGAGGTAAAGCTTTCACGCTGCATTTGCAGCCTCCTTTCAGGGGTTGCACCCAAGCAGAAGGGGCTTGGGCAGAGAAGATAAGGCATAACCCCTCAGAGCATTTTTTGCGGACGGCTCTTTTGTCCCTTTTTGTTTTAAGTATACTGATTTTGAAAATTTATGCAATGAAAAGTACAAAAGGAAAACAATCGAGGGGGAAGGGGGCGTATCCTCAGTTATGTGCTGGAGTGCATGACGGATCCCTTTGCGAAGGGAGCCTTTTGGGGGTGCGTCTGCGGACGCGGCGGGGGAGTATCCTCAGTCATGCGCGATGCGCATGACAGCTCCTTCTGCGGAAGAAGCCAAGGGGGAGCCTCTGCGGAGGCGGGATTTCGTGCCTGCGGGCACGACCAAAGGGCTTTGCGATCGCCCTTTGGAAACCTTCGCCCCCCGCTTATAAGCTTGCGCCAACTCA
>USCW01000069.1 GCA_900553315.1 uncultured Eubacteriales bacterium | reverse complement strand
GGGGGAGAGGGGCTTCTCTCAGAGAAGCCGCCTCTCCCCCCAGAATCTCCCACCCCTCTTTTTTTCGGGAGGGAGCGCGAGGGAGGGACCTTTTCTTCAGAAAAGCCCCTCCCTCGCAAAACTATCAATTCTTTACTTCTGCTTTCAAAGCGTCTACGTAGTCGAGACGCTCCCAGGGGAGATCGATGTCGGTGCGGCCCATGTGACCGTAGGAGGCCGTCTGACGATAGATCGGGCGGCGCAGATCAAAGCGCTCAATGATTGCGTTGGGGCGCAGATCAAACAGCTTCGCTACGATCTCCGACAAACGCTCGTCGGATACCACGCCCGTGCCCTTCGTGTCCACCAACAGACTCACCGGGTGCGCCACGCCGATGGCATAGGCCAGCTGCAATTCACATTGCTTCGCCAGACCCGCCGCCACAATATTCTTGCAGACGTGACGAGCCGCATAGGCCGCGCTGCGGTCTACCTTCGTCGGATCCTTGCCGGAAAACGCACCGCCGCCATGAGGCGCATAGCCGCCGTAGGTATCCACAATAATCTTCCGACCCGTCAAGCCCGTATCACCCGCAGGGCCGCCGATCACAAACCGCCCCGTGGGATTGATGTAATACCTCGTCTCCGCCGTCAGCAGCTCCGCCGGAATCTCCGGACGAATCACATATTCCTGCATGTCGCGGGCGATCTGGTCGTGCTCCACATCAGGATTGTGCTGGGTAGAAATGACCACCGTGTCCACCGCCACGGGCTTGCCGTCCTCGTACAGCACCGTCACCTGACTCTTGCCGTCAGGACGCAGATACTTCAAGGTGCCGTCCTTGCGCACCTTCGCCAGGCGGCGGGTCAGGCGATGCGCCAACGCAATGGGCATAGGCATATACTCGGGCGTCTCGTCACAGGCATAGCCAAACATCATGCCCTGGTCGCCCGCACCAGTCTCCTTATCGTCCAAGCCCTCGCGGCTCTCCAAGGACGCATTCACGCCCATAGCAATGTCCGGGCTCTGCTCATGAATGGCCGTCAGCACGGCGCAGCTGTTGCCGTCAAAGCACATATCCGCAGAGGTGTAGCCAATGTCCAGCGTCACCTGACGGGCAATATCGGGAATGGAAACATGCGCGCTGGTCGTGATCTCACCCATAACGGTAATCACGCCCGTAGTAGCAAAGGTCTCGCAAGCCACACGCGCCATGGGATCCTGCTCCAAAATAGCATCCAGCACCGCATCGGATACCTGATCGCACAGCTTGTCGGGATGACCTTCGGTGACGGATTCAGAGGTAAACAGTCGCTTCATTTGTTTTGCTGCTCCTTTCATAAGTCAGACAAAAAAGGATATTGAGCCGCAAAAAAACCGCCTGAACTGCACACGTCTCAGGCGGGATCAATCACTACCGATCGTCCTTATCTGTCAGCGCTCACCAGAACGGGTTGTGTGCCGCGCTGTGGGATTTGGCACCAAGCGTCCTGCGCCGGTTGCCGGGTTTCATCGGGCCCTTCCCTCCACCACTCGTGATAAGGCTATTTACTTTTTGCAACGGCTATCCTATCATATCCCTGCGGGGCTGTCAAGGGCCAAAATACGCTTTTCGCGCTAAATTGGTGAACACCCCGAAGGTTGTGCAGGAGCTGTGCGAGATTGCGTGGTTCCGGCGGCTGTCCATTTACTGCAATACCTATCAGAAATACATCATGTGAGTCCTTTTAGGAGCGATACGGCTGCTCCTCAAGGACTTATTTTTCTTCCCAGATTTTCATAAAAAACTTTTTTCCACCCCCTTCACAAAGTGAAAAAGACACGGTACAATAGCCTCGACTACAGGCGAGACATAAACGAACGAAAGTGTAGGAGGTTTCCCTATGCAACCGATCAAATGGCTATGGAGCTGCGCGGATAAGCAGTCCCATCGACGAATGATCTGCGCGTTGGTAATTTCAGCCATCACGAGCCTGATGCTGCTGGTGAACCCGTCCCTGACGGCGAAGCTGGTGGACGAGGTCATTGTGGCACAGAACCCCGAGCCGCTGCTGGGTATTCTGGTCATCATGCTGGTGGTCAAGCTGGGCCGGGAGGGTGCGCGCTACACCATGATCGTGATGCTGGAAAAGGCATCCCAGAACACGATCTTCACGCTGCGGCGGGAGCTGTTCTCGCGTCTGCAATATCAGGACACGCGGTTCTTTGACCGCAACCGCACGGGCGACCTGATGACCCGCATGTCCGCCGATCTGGACTGGTGTCGGCATTTCATTTCCTACATGGAATATTCCATTGTGGACTGCGTGTTCATGTTCCTCGGCACACTGATCCTCTTCTTCTGCGTGAGCTGGAAGCTGACGCTGTGTCTGGCTGTCGTTACGCCGGTGCTGATGCTCATCACCAAGGTGTATTCCGGCAAAGTGCGGCCCATGTTCGTGTCCATGCGCGAGCGTCTGAGCGAGATGAACACCGCCGCGCAGGAAAATATTGCGGGCAACCGTGTGGTGCGCGCCTTCGCCCGGGAGAAGTTCGAAGAAGAAAGCTTTGAAAAGCGCAACGATGCGTTCAAGGAAAGCCAGCTTGCCATCAACAAGATGTGGCTGTCCTTCTATCCCGTAATTGAATTTCTTGCCAACAGCATGACGGTCATTACCGTGTTCTTGGGCGGCTATTTTATCATTCAGGGTGAAATCACCCCCGGCGAACTGACCATCTTCACCGAGTTGAGCTGGGCGCTGTCCAACCCCATGCGCCAGCTGGGCAACCTGATTAACGACACCCAGCGCTTCAATACCTGCGCCACCAAGGTCATGGAGCTGTACTACGCCAAGCCTCACATTGCCGACCGCCCCGACGCAGCATCCCATGCGGACATGAAGGGCGAGATCGAGTTCAAGAACGTCAGCTTCCATTTTGACCGGCAGCAGGTGTTGTTTGACGTCTCCCTGCATGTAAAGCCCGGCGAAACGCTGGCGATCATGGGCCCCACAGGCTCCGGTAAAACCACGCTGATCAACCTGCTGGCCCGCTGCTATGACGTGACCGGCGGCGCGATCGAGGTAGACGGCTGCAACGTGAAGAACTGGAAGCTGCAGGAGCTTCGCGGTCATCTGGGCGTAGCAACGCAGGACGTGTTCCTTTTCTCCGACACGGTGGAAGGGAATATCGCCTTTGGCAACCAGAAGCTGACCGAGGAGCAGGTGAAGGAATACGCCCGCATTGCCGACGCGGACGAGTTCATTACCAAGCTCTCTGAGGGCTATGACACGCTGATTGGCGAACGCGGCGTGGGCCTGTCCGGCGGCCAGAAGCAGCGTATCGCGCTAGCCCGTGCGCTGGCCATGGAGCCCCGCATTCTCATCATGGATGACACGACCTCCGCGCTGGACAGCGAAACGGAGCATTACATTCAGGAGCAGTTGAAGCATCTGCCCTTCCCCTGCACGAAGATTATCATCGGTCAGCGCATCAGCGCCGTAAAGGACGCGGATCAAATCCTTATCATCCAGGACGGCCGCATTACCGAGCGCGGCACCCATGAGGAGCTGCTGAAGAACCATGGCTACTACTGGGAAACCTATGCGCTGCAAAACGACCTGCCCGTGGAAGGAGGCGCTGCATAATGGCACGGAATAAGTTTGACCAGGACGAGGTGCTGGAATCTCCGTTTCAATGGAGCCATTTGAAGCGTGCTTTTCAATACATCCGCCGCCATCGGGTGCAGATGCTGCTGGCGCTGGGTCTGAGCATTCTGGCCTCCATTGCCAGCCTGTACACCCCGCGCATCATGGAGCGGGTGCTGGACGAAGCCGTGCCCAACAAGGACGTACAGGCACTGATCCAGTGGGCGGTCATTTTCTCTGTACTGATCCTCATCAGCATCATATTCACGCTGATTCGCTCCCGCATCATGGCCTATGTCAGTCAGGAGATCATCTACGACATCCGCAAGGACTTGTTTCATCACCTGCAAAAGCTGCCCTTCAGCTACTATGACAGCCGTCCTGCGGGCAAGATTCTGGTGCGCGTCATCAACTACGTGAACTCCGTCTCGGACATTCTGTCCAACGGCATCATCAACAGCATTCTGGAGATCATCAATATTGCGGTCATTGTGGTGTTCATGTACAGCACCAACGCCATGCTGGCCACGGTCATTATCGCGGGTCTGCCGATCTTCGTGGGCATTGTATTGATTTTGAAGCCCCGCCAGCGCAAGGCATGGCAGATGCAGAGCAACAAGAACTCTAACTATAACGCCTACCTTGCCGAGAGTATCGACGGCGTGCGCCTGAGCCAGATCTTCGCCCGACAGGAGGAAAACTGCTCCATTATGAAGCGGCTGGCGGAGGCTTGCCGTCAGGCGTGGATGAAGGCCATTTACGTGTCCAACGGCGTGTGGCTCTCCTCGGAAACGCTGACGCAGATCGTGTTCACGTTCCTGTATGTAGCGGGCGTATACTGGATGGGCGGCGAGATCGTATCCTTCGGTGTGATCCTCGCCATGGGCAGCTATGTGAGCCGCTTCTGGCAACCCATCACCAATCTGGCGAACATCTACAATTCCTTTGTGAATAACATTGCCTATCTGGAACGCATTTTCGAGACGATGGACGAGCCCATTGAAGTAGGCGATGCCATCGACGCGAAGGAGCTCCCCACGCTGACAGGCGAGGTGAACTTCGAGCATGTGAACTTCGGCTATGAAGAAGGTCAGACGGTGCTGAAGGATCTGAACCTGCACGTCCGTCCCGGCGAGCGCATTGCGCTGGTGGGCCCCACGGGTGCAGGCAAGTCCACGGTGGTGAACCTGCTCTGCCGCTTCTACAACCTGCGCGGCGGCAAAATTACGCTGAAGTGTGAGGACGGCAGCGAGCAGGATATTTCGCAGGTAACGCTGGAATCCCTCCGCAGTCAACTGGGCATTATGCTTCAGGACAGTTTCATTTTCAGCGGCACGATTCTAAGCAACATCCGCTATGGCAAGCTGGACGCAACGGATGAGGAGGTCATTACGGCAGCCAAGGCTGTCTGCGCCCATGAGTTCATTGACCAGATGCCCCAGCGGTATCAAACGCCGGTGAACGAACGCGGCAGCGGATTGAGTCAAGGGCAGAAGCAACTGATCGCCTTTGCGCGGACGCTGCTGTCCGACCCGAAAATTCTGATTCTGGACGAAGCGACTTCTTCCATCGACACCAAGACGGAGCGTCTGCTTCAGCAGGGCATCGAGGCTTTGCTGAAGGGCCGCACCAGCTTCATTATTGCGCACCGGCTTTCCACCATCAAGAGCTGCGACCGCATTCTCTTCATTGGCGATGGCGGCATTCTTGAGGCGGGCAGCCATGACGAGTTGATGGCAAAGAAGGGTCGCTATTACGACCTCTACACGGCGCAGATGCAGGCTGTATAAGCGCAAGAACAACGCCGGGAGCAAGCTTCCAAGATGGAAGTGCTCCCGGCGTTTTCTTCATTGTTTTTATTGTTTTTATTGTTTTTATTGTTTTTATTTGCCCTCGCGGATCAGCTTGCGGATGTCCTCCACAAGCGCCGCCATGCTGGGGGTTGTCTTGATATTCTTTTCCACCGTGTTGCACGCATACAGCACCGTGGAATGGTCACGGCCGCCAAAGGCACGTCCAATGCTGGGCAGGCTGAGTCCGGTCATTTCGCGGGTCAGATACATGGCCACCTGACGGGGCACGGTGATCTCACGGTTGCGGCGGGAGCTCTTCAAATCCTCCGACGTCACACCGTAATATTCGCTGACGGCGCTCATGACCACGTTCTCGTCTACCCGCCGCGGGGCCTTCTGCTCGAAGACCTCCTTCAAAGCCTCCTCGCAAAGCTCCACGTCAATGGGACGCTTATGCAGCGTGGAGAACGCCACCAGACGGGTCAGGCTCCCCTCCAACTCACGAATGTTGCTTTCGATGCGTCCGGCGATCAGCTCCAGCACATCGTCGCCCACCTGGATATTCTCACTCGTAGCCTTCTTGCGCAGAATGGCGATTCGCGTCTCAATGTCCGGCTTCTGAATATCGGCAATCAAGCCCCACTCGAAACGGCTGCACAGCCGCTCCTCCAGCCGCGCAATATCCTTCGGCGGCTTATCGCTGGTCATAATGATCTGCTTGCCCGCCGTATGCAGCGCGTTAAAGGTGTGGAAGAACTCCTCCTGCGTGGAATCGCGACCCGCAATAAACTGAATATCGTCCACCATCAGGATGTCCACGTTCCGGAAACGGTTGCGGAATTCCACGTTGCGGTTCTGCTGAATGGCGGTGATCAATTCATTGGTGAAGTTCTCGCTGGTGATGTACATCAGCCGCATCTGCGGATACTGCTGCTGCACGTAATGGCCGATGGCGTGCATCAAGTGCGTCTTACCCAGACCCACGCCGCCATAGATGAACAGCGGGTTATAGGCCTCGGCGGGCGATTCTGCCACCGCCAGCGACGCGGCATGGGCGAAGCGGTTGCCGTTGCCCACCACAAAGGTATCGAAGGTATACTTCGGGTTCAGCGACATGGACGCGAAGCCCGCGGGCGCCTCCGGCTCCGCCTTGGACTGGCGCTTGTCCGCCTCCGCACGGGTGAGGATCTCCACCTGCATGGGGCGACCCGCCACTTCGCTGAGCGCGTTGGTAATCAGCGTAGCATAACGGCTGGAAATCATGGACTTCATGTATTCCGCAGAGGTACACAGCACCATGCAGTCTCCCTCCAGCGCCAGCGGCTTCAAGGAAGACTGAATCCAAGTGTTGTAGGAAATCTCGTTCATTTCCCCCTTGAGCAGCATACATGCTTTTTCCCAAAGTTCGCCCATGTCCATGCGCTTCATCCTCCGCTTCAAAGGCGCCGTTTTTGCAAGGGTCATATGCCCCTTTCCGGCGCTTGAAAAGGGGCAGAAAAAAGCGTCGCAGCATCTCTTGGCCGCACGCTGTGGATAACCGGGCTGTGGAAAAACCCATCTCTGGATTTTTACTCTGTGCCATCATAACACGAAAGCCTTGAAATATCAAGGGGTGACGCAAAAGAAATGTCTTCTTTTGCCTGTTGATAACTTTTTCCACAACCCCTTGTGGCGAATGTGTTTTCCCCCACAAGACTTGCCCTGCGGAGGAAAACATGGTACAATCTCTGGGAAAGGGAGGTTTTTCTCAATGCGTATAATGCAGCGTATTCTTACGTTTTGTCTGGCGGTCTTGATGCTGACCATGCCCGCGCTGGCGGAGGAGTCCGCCCCTGCGGAGGCGACGGAGGCTCCGCAGACGGAAAGCGCCGATAATGCCGACGAAGTGCCTGAGCTGATTCAGCAGGTGCTGGACATTGCCCACAACGAGTGGGAGACGCTGGCGGGCAAGCGTCTGGACAAGAGCAACAAGTACACTTGGTGGCGCTGCGGCAAGGGCTGCAAGTTTGGCTGGTGCGGCGGTTTTGTGACGTGGTGTATGCTGGAAGCCGGTGTGCCCATGGATGAATTGAAGCATGTACCGGACAGCGTGACGGGCGTATATCACGTTAAGGAAGCCAGCGTAGGTAAACTGCTGAAGGGCTATGAGAAGCTGGGCCGCACAACGAACATTCCGCGTCCAGGCTATCCCGTGGTCTATGCTGTACGCAAGAGCGCGAACAAGACGATCCACGTTGGTCTAGTCTATCAGGTAGAGGATCGCGGCAACGGCATGTATCGTCTGACGACGATTGAGGGCAACGTATCCAACCGTGTCAAAATGTACATCTACGACTACGACAGCAGCGAGGACGCCATCGGAAGCAACATGACCCCCGTCCCCGAGGACGAGCGCACCCTCGAGCCTAACGTCTACACCTCCTACAAGCTCCACGACAAAGCATGGTACATCAACACATTTTTAATGAGTTGGGAGTGAGGAGATGGAGAGATTCTGGGGGAGAGGCCGCTTCTCTAAGAGAAGCGCCTCTCCCCCAGACCCC
>USCW01000068.1 GCA_900553315.1 uncultured Eubacteriales bacterium | reverse complement strand
AGATGGCGGAAAAGGCATCGCCTACGCTGCCTACGAATTGTGCGGTATTGCCTTTACCTCGTGCTTAACGCCGTCCACCATGTACTCACCTACTCCCTCCAAGACATACACCATCGCGTCACCAATGGACTTGTGGGTGCTGATCTCCTCCTCCGGAGTTCCCCTTGCTCCCATTCCCCTCGTATGTTACAATGGACGAGAGGAAGGAGGAAATGCTATGGTGATTGGGCAGTTTGTGGATACGTATCCGCCCTGCGTGGATGGGGTCGGACGCGTGACACAGAGCTATTGCGAGACGCTGACCGCCATGGGTCATCAGGCGTGGTATATTGCCCCGGACGCACCGGGAACGGCGGGAAATTATGACTTTCCGGTGCTGCTGCAAAAGAGCATCGCGATCCCCGGCGAGCCCTTCCGGCTGGGAATCCCTGCGGTGGACTTCAGCTATCGGAAACGGCTGGACGAGATTCCCTTCGATATTGTTCACGCGCAAAGCCCCTTTTCCGCGGGCGATGAAGCCCAGCGCATTGCGCGGAAACGCGGCATTCCGCTGGTGACGACCTTTCATTCCAAATATTATCAGGACTTTTACGATAAAACCAAATCCCGCGTGATCGCCAAGAGCGTGGTGGCAAAGATCGTTCGCTTCTATAATTACTGCAACGGCGTGTGGACAGTCAACCACGCGACGGCGGAGGTGCTTCGGGAGTACGGCTACCATGGGAAAATTCTCATTATGGAAAACGGCACCAATCTGGAGCTCCTTTCCCCAGCGGGCGAGGCCGCATTGCAAAAGCGCGTCACGCTGGATGAGCGTCCTGTGCTGCTGTTTGTGGGTCAGCACAATTATAAGAAGAATATTCACGGCATTCTGGACGCTTGTGCGCTGCTGAAGCAGCAGGGACAAGCCTTCCAACTGATCACGGCAGGGGACGGCCCGGATATGGCGGACATTCGCCGTGAGGTAGCGGAAAAGGGGTTACAGGAGCAGACTCACCTGCTGGGCTTCATGTCCGACCGGGAGGAGCTGATGGCGCTGTACCATCGGGCCAGCCTACTGGTGTTCCCGTCCATTTACGATAACGCTCCCATGGTACTGCGGGAGGCGGCAGCCATGGGGACGCCCGCCGTGGTGGTGGCGGGGAGCTGTTCCGCCGAGGGCATCACCGACGGCGAAAACGGCTTCGTCTGCCGGGATGAAAGCGGCGCGTCCATTGCTGAGACCATCCGCCGTGCCCTGCCGCAGACGAAGGCGGCGGGTCAGCGCGCCCGGGAGACGATCCCCGTGCCGTGGGCGAGGATTATGACGCAGGTTGTGACGGAGTATGAACGACTGATTGCAGAAAAACGGGGGCGCATGGTGTGACAGGCTCAAAGGGCTCAAAGGTGTTCAGCCTGATCGTCATTGTGCTGACCATTGCCATGGTCTGCGTGCTGGCCTTCAGCAACGAGGAGCTGGTCAACGCAGGAGACGCGCTGCGTTCCCTGCGTCCCGGTGCGCTGCTGGGCTGTGTGCTGTGCTTTCTGGGCTATGCGGTATTTGACGGCGTGGGGCTGTTCGCCTTTCTGCGGCGGCAGGGGTATCCCATCAAGCTTTCGTCCAGCATTCATTTGACCTTCACGGGGCTGTATTATGCTAATATCACGCCTAGCTCCTCCGGGGGGCAGCCCATGCAGGTGTACCTGCTGAATCAGCGGGGCGTGCCGGTGGGCGTGTCCAGCTCGGCGCTGTCGGTGCGGCTGATGGCGAATCAGCTGATGATCGTACTGATGACCGCAGGACTGTGGATCGCAAACGGCGGCTTTATTCAGCAGCAGCTTGGCGGCGTGAAGGGGATCGTGCTGTTGGGCTTAGTGATTAACGGCGCGGCGGTGCCGCTGCTGCTGGCGGTGACGTTCTTTCAAAATGCGGTGCAGAAATGCGGCGCATGGATCGTGCATCTGCTGGCCCGGTGGCGCTGGATCAAGCAGGAAGAAAAAATGCTGACGAAGCTGACGGCGATCCTGAATAATCATCACGCGTCCGTTCGGCTTTGTCTGCGTCAGCCGGGACAGCTGCTGTTGCAGCTGCTTTTGTCCGGACTGCAAATGCTGTCGCTGATGTGCATCCCGGTGTGCGTGTATCATGCCTTTGGGCAGAGCGGCGCGTCGGACAGCGAGCTGCTGGCGGTGGCCTTGATGCTGTTCGTCAGCGCCAGCTATACGCCCCTGCCAGGTGCGTCCGGCGCACAGGAGGGCGGCTTTCTGCTGTTCTATCGGGGACTCTTCGAGGGCGGCACTCTGCGGCTGGCGCTGCTGGTGTGGCGTTTCTTTACCTATTATTTATACCTGCTGGTTGGCATCGCGGATACGGTGATCACCGCCATCCGCCGCCGCAGACATCCTGCCGAAAGGCTTGAATCCGTCCCCGTGAAGGGACTGGTGGAGGAAGAATGAAAAGGGAAATTCACGGCAATATCGAGGGCGTTCGCCGCACAGCGCTGGATCAAATGAAGCTGCTCTATGATTTGGAGATCGACGCGGACGTGTTTCTGCCGCCGGAGCTGAGCCGTATTCTCGCGGCCTATACGGCAGCCATGAACCGGGAGATTGCGGTGTATATCACCCGCGACGGAGAGATTGTAGACATCATGATCGGCACCCATCAGGACGTGGAGCTGACGGATTATCGTCTGCGCCGCAACAGCAAGCGCCTGAGCTGCGTCCGCTGCATCCATACGCACCCCAGCGCCACGGGCTATCTCAGCGACGTGGACATCAGCGCCCTGCGCTCCTTCCGCTACGACGCCATGACAGCCATCGCCGTGCGGGACGGTCAGCCGCAGGAGGTGCAAACGGCCTTCCTCGGGGAAAAGATTCACGGGGAAAATCAGGTGTTGCTGCTGGATCCGCTGCGTTACGACCGCATTCCGCAAGCCCGGTGGATGGAGCTGATCGAGGACGCGGATCAGGCGGTCCTGCGCGGCGAGGACGCGAATGCGCACAGCGAGACGGAACGTGCCGTATTGATGGGCATCGAAAGCGAGGAATCGCTGAAGGAGCTTCGGCGGCTGGCGGAGACGGCGGGAGCGGAGGTCGTCGCGGACTTCGTGCAGAAGCGGGAAAAGCCGGATGGTGCGCTGTTCATTGGTCGGGGCCGTGCGGAGGAGCTTGCGCGCCAATGTCAGGCGCTTGAGGCGGACATCTGCATTTTTGACGAGGAACTGTCCGGGTTTCAGGTGCGCAATCTGGAGGAGCTGCTGCGGGTGAAGGTCGTGGATCGCACCATGCTGATCCTGGACATCTTCGCCCAGCGTGCTTCCAGCCGCGAGGGTAAATTGCAGGTGGAGCTGGCACAGTTGAATTATCAGTCCACCCGGCTGGTGGGCGAGGGCGTGGCTCTGTCCCGGCTGGCGGGCGGCATCGGTACCCGCGGCCCCGGCGAAAGCAAGCTGGAAATGAACCGCCGCCGCATTCGTGAGCGCATGACCGATCTGCGCCATGAACTGGCGGAAATGGAGAAGCAGCGGGAGATTCGCCGCAAGAGCCGCGAAAAAAGCGAAGTGCCGGTGGTGGCGCTGGTGGGCTACACCAACGCGGGCAAGTCCACGCTGCTTAATAAGCTCTCCGGAGCAGATGTGTATGTACAGGATCAGCTCTTCGCCACGCTGGACGCGGTAAGCCGCCGGGTAGAAACGCCCACGGGAATGCCCTTCCTGCTGGTGGATACGGTAGGCTTCATCCGTAAGCTGCCGCACAGTCTGGTCAGCGCTTTCCGCAGTACCTTGGAGGAGGCGGCGCTGGCAGACGTGCTGGTGATCGTGTCCGACGGTGCAAGCCCTGACATGGAGGCCCAGCATCGGGTGGTGGAAGAGGTGCTGGCTGAGCTGGGAGCCACGGACCAACCGCGCATCGAGGCGGTAAACAAGTGCGACCTTGGCGGTGCGGTTCCGCCGGGGGCGGTGCGTATCTCCGCGCAGACAGGAGAAGGGCTGGATCGCCTGATGGACGAGATCGCCCGTCAGCTTCAGCAGACCCACGCACCCGTGACCTTGATGATCCCCTTCAGCCGCTACGGGCTGCTCAGTCAGGTGCGCCCCTTGGGGCAGGTGCTGGAAGAGAAGCACACGGACACGGGGACGGAGCTGACCCTGCTACTGTCCAGCGCGGATCGGGATCGGTTACTCAGCAAATATGGGGCAGAACTGTTCGTTACGCATCGTTAAAAGGAAAAAGCTGCCTTTGATTGTTACAGAAATTTTCTTGACACCGTAATAATTCTGTAATAGAATAAGCATGTAATTCTGATGCGCTTTTGGAAACAGCCCACAAGCGGTGGAGGATGGAAGATGAAAGAAACATGGAAGCGGCTGGCCGCGTTGGCGCTGACGCTGTCGATGATCCTGACGCTGATCCCGCTGGGAGACGCGTGGGAGACTGCTTATGCCGCCGGCTCCTATGGCCGCGTGACAAAAAACGGTACCCGCGTGCGCAAACAGCCGAGCAGCGATTCCTATTGGTTCAAGCTGGATACCGGCTTTGTCTGCACGGTGCTGGATACGACAAGCAGCGGCGGCTACACTTGGTATAAGGTGCAGAGCCAGCATCCTGACCGCACGAAGACCAATACCTATACGGGCTTTATCCGCGGCGACTGCTTTGAGCAGTTGACCGAAGAAGAGGCCGCCGCATGGGAAGCCAATCCCGTGCAGACCGTGTGGGGCGGCACGTCCGCGACGGCGGTACCTGCGGACAGCACGGTCACGGCGACTCCTGCGCCCAATGGTGCGGCGGAGGAAGAAACTACTGTAACGGTTACGCCTACTGCGGCGCCGAGCGGCACGGTGATCGGCATGGGGCGCATTACGGCGGGCGGCGTAAACTTCCGCGAGACCGAAGGCGGCGGCGTGATCGAAAAGCTGGAACGCGACACCCTTGTCGAGGTGCTGACGGTTCCCAGCGTCATCGACACCACCCATTGGTATCAGGTACGCTACAACAACCGCACAGGCTACGTTCAGGCTCCCTTTGTACAGCTGCTTGGCGCGAACGTGACGGCTACGCCGACCCCGGCGCAGACCGCTCCTGCGGTGGGCGGCTATATCAAGCTGATTATGAGCTCCGCCAACCTGCGGGAAACCCCCGGCGGCAAGGTGAAGGCGCAATGGGAAACCACGGGCGAGGTGCAGCCCATCGCGGGCTCCGCAGTGAAGAAGAGCGGCTATACCTGGTATCCGATCTCCTACAGCGGCAGCATCCTTTATGTGCGCGGCGACTGCGTGCAGGTGGTGTCCTCGCTGGACGACAGCTCCGCGGCAACTCCGACCCCGGCTGCGTCTCTTGCGCCCTCCGGCTATGTCCGCATGACGAAGGCGAACGTGAATCTGCGCCTTCAGCCCGCAGGGGATACCTTCCAACAGGTAGATAAGAACCGCGTGGTGCCCTTCATGAGCAGCACCGTGGTGGATGGTTACGCTTGGTACTACGTGCAGGTGGACAACGTGCGCGGCTATGTGCGCGGCGACTGCGTGCAGGTGTGCAATGCGGATGGCAGCGATCTGGTAACGGCGGCCCCCGGCGCGGCGAATACGCCCGCAACGGTGACGGCGACGCCTGCAACGACGGCCTACGGCTACGTGCGGCTGGTGGAAGACAAGGTCAACCTGCGCACCAAGCCCGCGGGCAAGACGCAGGAGCAGCTGGAAATGGGGCTTGTGCTGGCATTGACCAGCACGCCGGTACGTTCCGGCAATTATACTTGGTATCCCGTGACGGCTCCCTCTGGCAAAAGAGGCTATGTGCGTGGCGACTGCGTGATGGAGTGCGACGCAAACGGCAATGCGGCGGGTGCGGATGCAACGCCCAATCCGAGCGTCACGACCTCGCCTGCCTCCTCCTATGGCTATGCCATGGTGACGAAGAAGAGCACCAACCTACGCAAGACTGCGGCAGGCGCCTCCATCGGCACATTGGAAAAGGATTCGGTGTGGCCCATGACGGGCACGGCGATCACGACCAAGGGTTACACGTGGTACCCCATCAATGCCGACGGCAAAACAGGTTATGTGCGCGGCGACTGTGCCTTCAAGCTCTCTGCCACGCAGGAGGCCAGCTATCTGGCGGGCAACGGCGTACCGAAGGAGGACAACAATAACGGCAATAACGGCACAACCACGCAGTCCACGTACCTGATTACGGTGTTGGATAAGGTGAACCTGCGTGCGTCCGCCTCCAAGGATGCCAGCGCGCCCTATAACGTGGCGCTCGGCACGGTAATGGCATACAACAACAAGCAGACCGTGGGCGGCAGCCTGTGGTATCGCGTAGTTTACAGCAACACCGAGGTGTGGGTGCTGGGAAGCTGCGTGCGAGTCATGACGGAAGCGGAATATCAGGCTTGGCTGGCAACACAGCCCGCGGTCACGCCGCAGCCTGAGGTGATTGTCGGCTATGTGAAGACCACCAGCAGCGGCGTGAACCTGCGCACCACGGCCAACGGCTCGAAGATCATTGCCCGTCTGGACAAGGGACTGGTATTCTCCTACAGCGCTCAGCCCACGGTGCTTCGCGGCTATAACTGGTACTACATTAAGACCAGCAGCGGTTCGGGCTATGTGCGCGGCGACTGTGTGGAGGAATGCCAGCAGAATGGCAGCGCCCTGCCCACGCCTACGCCGGGCCCGACGAGCAGCAACAGCGGCAACAACGGCGAGGCCACCTATAAGACCCTGAAGCTGGGCTCCAAGGGTACGGCGGTGAAGGCGTTGACGGCAGAGCTGAAGAATCAGGGCTACTACACCGGCGCAATTACTACTTCCTACACCAGTGCGGTGCAGACAGCGGTGAAGAAATTCCAGCAGGCGAACGGCTTGCAGGTGGACGGCATTGCGGGCTCTGCGACGCAGCACAAGCTGTTCGGCACGGTGGAGCCCGGCAGCAACACGGGCAATCTTGAGATGACGCTGTACGCGGCGGAGAAGATCGACTGGTACACCGGCGGCATTCAGCAGTTGTGGCCCAAGGGCGCGAACTTCAAGGTCTACGACGTGAAGACGGGCATCGTCTGGTGGGCGCACCGCTGGAGCGGCGGCAACCACGTAGACGCTGAACCCTTGACGGCGGCGGATACGGCACGGCTGTGCAAGATCTACGGCGTAAAAACCGCAGATGAAATTGCCAGCAAGGACCTGTGGCAACGTCGGCCCAGTCTGGTAACGATCGGTACGCGCACCTTTGCGTGCTCGCTCTACGGCGTGCCGCACAACTATCCCGAGGGCGACACGATTTCCACGAACAACTTCAAGGGTCAGTTGTGCATCCACTTCACGAACAGCAAGACGCACACGAGCAACAGGGTGGACAGCTACCACGAGCAGGCGATTGAGTACGCCTATCAGAACGCCCCGAACGGGCATAAGTAAGTAAACAGCGCTGGGCGGCTCTCGAAAGGGAGCCGCCTTTTGCGCATGGAAAGCCGTCCATTTGGGTAAAAAAGCCGGATACTTCACAAAGGGATGGACAAACGCACGGCTTTCGCCTATACTTGAAGGCAGCTGAAACAATGCTTCAGTTCCGGCTGCACAAGCGGCTGACAAAACAAAAGCAGGTCCGAAAGCATCGGGCCGGAAAGAAGGCATTCCAATGAAGGTTATTTACACGCCCAACGCACCCGCAGCGATCGGCCCCTATTCGCAGGGCATGGTATCCGGCAGTACGGCTTACTGCTCCGGTCAGATTCCAGTAAATCCCGCCACGGGCGAGGTGCCGGAGGGCATTACCGCGCAGGCGGAGCAGAGCTGCAAGAATGTTGCAGCGGTACTGGAGGCAGCCGGAACGTCCCTTGAGCATGTGGTCAAGACGACCTGCTTCCTCTCCGACATGGCGAACTTTGCGGCCTTCAACGAGGTCTACGCGAAGCACTTCGTCAGCAAGCCCGCCCGCAGCTGCTGCGCCGTCAAAACCCTCCCCAAAAACGTTCTCTGCGAAATCGAAGCGATCGCTGAGATTGAGTGAGTGGAGCTTATCATTTGCGAGGGAGGGAGTAACGGGAGATTCTGGGGGGAGAGGCGGCTTCTCTGAGAGAAGTTCCGCAACCTCAAT
>USCW01000067.1 GCA_900553315.1 uncultured Eubacteriales bacterium | reverse complement strand
CACCGCTCCGGCGCAGACGCGCCGCGTCGAAGCCCTGCACCACCCGCACCTGTGCCAAGGGCGGCGCAAAGGTGCGCACTACCTCCGTCGGCGACGGGGTGGGCGTGCTTACATCCTGCAAGCGCTCCTGCTGCATCCGCCCCGCCAGCGCGGCCTGTTCATCCACGGGCGAGGTAGGCTCCGGCGCTGTGACGCTTTGGCCGCCGCTCCACACCGCCGTTCCTACGATCACCGCCACGCAGACCGCCAGCACCACGAAGAATCCCTGCTTCTCGATAAAAGCCCCATAGGCCTGATGTATTTTCTTCCACCGCGCTTTCACCTTTTCCATGGCAACCTCCGTCATCGGGAAGTATAACCGCAACACGGAGGCAGTATGCGGTGCGAAGGAACTTCCGTTATTTCACCGTTGTCAATGTGGTTCCGGGATAATAGTGCGCAAGAATTTCTTCATAAGCGGCTCCAGCCGCCGCCATGGCACAAGCGCCCGCCTGACTCATGCCCACGCCGTGCCCATAACCCCGCACGGAGAAAATGATCTCCTTTCCCTGACATTCCCATGTGAACATCGTGCTGCGCAGCCCCAGCGCCTGACGCACATCCCGCCCCGTCGCCGTGACGCTGCCCACGCGCATCTCCTTCACGCGGCCCGTGTCCGTCAAGGCCAGCAGTTCCAATTGGGCAGGCAGGGTGTCCGCCTCCACGCCGCTGTCCGGAAAAGCCTCCGACAGCTTCGCGGCAGCTTCGGTCAGGGTGAAACGCTGCTCCCGGGCATAGCCATTGTAACCTTCTTCCCCGGGGCTGGCGACGCTTTGCAGATACGGTACGCGCATGGCAAAGACCTCTGCTGCGTCCTCCGTCTGCCCGCCGGAGGATGCATGATACAGCACCTCGATGGGCGCACCGTCATAGGTCAGCACCTGTCCTGCCGTAGCCGAGACAGCCTGACGCACCCGCTTTTCGCAGGGAAGCGCCCCATCGCCCCAGCTTGCCTTGCGTGCCTCCGGACTCAGCCAGCCCTGACAGCAGGTGCTGTCCGTGCATACGTCGGCTTCAGGATGCATGGCACAGCCATTGCCGCCATAGACGGCGCTGCTGCCAACCGCCCGTGTGCGGGCCGCAATGGCCTGACAGGCCAGTGCCTCCGGCGGCCACGAGGCGGGCATCTCCGCCGCCACCACGCCCACGACATACGCTTCCAGCGGCAGCAGACGCACCGCACCGGCCTCCGTGTCGTAGACCCGTAGGGTCAGGATCGTTTCCTCCGCCTGTGCGCCCTGCGCCGCGTCGAACCACAATGTGGCTACTCGAACCATATAGGATGGAAGCTGCCGCCAGCTCCGCTGCAATCTCGCTGGGATACCGGCCCATTCCGCACCTGTCAGCGGCGCTCCCAGCAGCGTCCATAGCAGCGCCAAAACCAGCAGCAAGCCCGCCGCCCGGCGGCTTCTCCCCTGTCTTCGCATCAAAGCATCCCTCCGTTTCTTCTTTTTTCTCTCTGATCGTTCGTCTTTTTCGTCACGTTTTTATCAATTATGCAGTCCTTCATGCACAGCGCGAAGTCCCCGCTCCCTCTACGCTATGCACGACTGCATGGTGCAATGCGCCCGAAAAATTGTCTAAATTGTGACATTTTCATCCCGCATCACAACCGTTCAAGGCCCAAACGCATCGTTTGTGTTTTCAAAATTTTTGAAAAAAAACTTGGTTTTGCCTTGACGGAATACCGTATATGTGTTTACAATAGTATACGAGAGGAATGATTCGTTTATCCGGGAAAACACCCATAGAAAGCAGGTGAGTCCATGCGTTACGTGGCTCCGACCAGCACTGTCCGAGAACGTTTTCATCAGGGAGAGAACCGCCGCGCTTATGAAATGCTGGGCGCACATCCCGTGGAGCAGGACGGCAAGGCCATGTGGCACTTTGCGCTCTGGGCCCCCAATGCGCAGAAGGTTTCGCTGGTAGGCGAATTCTGCCGCTGGGACAAGGACGCCTGTCCCATGACCAAGCAGTTTGACGGCACATGGGAGGTGCGGCTTCCCGCCGCCGTTTTCGACGTGGCCTCCGATCCGGCGCGTTATCATTATCCCGACGCGGCCCAGAAGCTCTTAACGTATAAATATGCAATTCAAGGCACCGACGGCGTGTGGCATGAAAAAGCCGATCCTTACGGCTTTCAAATGCAGCTGCGACCCAACACAGCGTCCGTGCTCTGCGACCTGTCCGGATACGACTGGGGCGACGCGGACTGGCTGAAAAAGCGTGCGGCGTGGGACGCGTATCACAGTCCCATGAATATCTATGAGCTGCATCTCGGCTCATGGAAGCTGCACGAGGACAAGACCATGCTGTCCTATGAGGAGATCGCCAACGAGCTGATCCCCTATGTAACGGACATGGGCTACACGCATGTGGAGTTTCTGCCCGTGATGGAGCATCCCTTCGACGGCTCTTGGGGCTATCAGGTCACAGGTTATTACGCCGCAACCTCCCGCTTCGGCGACCCCAAAGGGCTCATGCGGCTGATCGACCGGCTGCATCAGGCGGGGATCGGCGTGATCCTCGACTGGGTGCCCGCGCACTTCCCGCGGGATGAAATCGGTCTGCGCCGCTTCGACGGCAGCTGCTGCTACGAGCATCCCGATCCTCGACGTGGCGAGATGCCCCAATGGGGCACATGCATGTTTGACTTCGGCCGGGGCGAGGTGCGCAGCTTTCTGCTGAGCAACGCGTGCTTCTGGCTGGACTGGTTCCACGCCGACGGTCTGCGGGTGGACGCGGTCAGCGCCCTGCTGTATTACGACTTCTGCCGGGAGCAGGGACAATGGCTCCCCAATCCCTACGGCGGACGGGAGAATTTAGACGCCATCGCGTTCCTGCGCAAGCTGAATGCCACGGTGTATCACGACTTTCCCGGCGCGATGACCATCGCGGAGGAGTCCTCCGCCTTCCCCATGGTCACAAAGCCCGCCTACATGGGCGGTCTCGGCTTTGGCTTCAAGTGGAACATGGGCTGGATGAACGACATGCTGGCCTACATCAAGCTTGACCCCATTTACCGCAAGTGGCACCATGACAAACTGACCTTCTCGCTGTTCTACGCCTTTTCGGAGAACTACATTCTTCCCTTCTCCCATGACGAGGTTGTCCACGGCAAGCATTCCATGCTGGACAAGCAGCCGGGCGACCTGTGGCAGAAATTCGCGGGGCTCCGGGCGCTGTACGGCTACACCATGGCGCATCCGGGGAAAAAGCTGCTGTTCATGGGCAGCGAATTCGGTCATTTCATCGAGTGGAAGGATGACGATCAGCTGGACTGGTTCCTGCTGGTTTACGAGCGCCATCCCGAACTGCAAAGATGCGTGCGCCGGCTGAATCATCTCTACCGGGAGACTCCCGCCTTATGGCAGGTGGACGATGGCTGGGACGGCTTCCAATGGGTCTGCGCCAACGACTGCGACAACAGCGTCGTGGCCTTCCTGCGCACAGACCGGGCCGGAAACGCGCTGCTCTGCGTCACGAACTTCACCCCCTCGTTCCATCCCATTTACAAGGTGGGTCTGCCCTTGGGCGGCACACTGGAGGAAATCTTCAACACCGACCGGAAGGAATGGGGCGGCTCCAACCAGTACAACGCTAATGTGCTGATCGCAGAGGCGAAGCCGTGGAACGACCTGCCCTTCAGCTGTGACATCTGCGTGCCGCCGCTGGCCACGGTCTATTTCCGCTATGATAAGCTGCTGCCCGCGTCGGCGGAGATCGACGAAACCACCGCAGACGAAGCGGCGGACGCATAAGCATCGGCAATCTGCCCCTTTGGGGCATTGCATAGATTCGGTTCTTTCCGCGACCTGCTTTCGCTCCCTTGGAAGCGCCGCAGGCCGACATCTATACGATAAAGGAGCGTGTACCCCCATGCTGAGGAAGAAAAACTGTGTGGCCATGCTGCTGGCCGGCGGTCAGGGAAGCCGCCTGGGTATTCTGACCAAGAACGTGGCCAAGCCCGCCGTCCCCTACGGCGGAAAGTACCGCATCATCGACTTTCCCCTGTCCAACTGCACCAACAGCGGCATTGACGTTGTGGGCGTGCTGACCCAGTATCAACCCTTAGAGCTGAACGCCTATATCGGCAGCGGCGCACCGTGGGATCTGGACCTGACCAACGGCGGCGTATTTGTGCTCCCCCCCTATCAGAAGGGCAAGAGCGGCGAATGGTATCGCGGCACCGCCAACGCCATTTACCAGAACATGGCCTTTATCGAGCAGTACAGCCCCGAATATGTGCTGATTCTCAGCGGCGACCACATCTATAAAATGGACTACAACGCCATGCTGAATTTCCACGTTCGCCACGGTGCGGACGCGACCATCGCCGTGCGCGAGGTGCCGTGGGCCGAGGCCAGCCGCTTCGGCATCATGAACACCGACGCGGACGACCGCATTGTCGAGTTTGAGGAAAAGCCCAAGAACCCCAAATCCAACAAGGCCTCCATGGGCGTGTATATCTTCACTTGGGCAAAGCTGCGCCAATACCTCATTGCCGACGAGGAAAACAAGAAGAGCAGCAACGACTTCGGCAAGAACATTATCCCCGCCATGCTGGCTGATCATCAAGTCTTGTGTGCCTATAACTTCGAGGGCTACTGGAAGGACGTAGGCACCATCGAGAGCCTGTGGGAAGCCAATATGGATCTGCTAGCCACGCCCATGCCCATCGACCTGCATGACAAGAAGTGGCGCATTTATGCCCGGAATCCCGGCATGGCTCCCCACTATATCGCCAAGGGCGCGACGGTCAGCGACAGCCTGATTGCTGAAGGCAGCGAGGTTTTCGGTACGGTGAAGCACTCCGTGCTGTTCGCGGGCGTGACGGTGGAAGAAGGCGCGAACGTGCAGGACAGCGTTGTCATGCCCGGCGCGGTCATTCATCGGGGCGCAGTCGTGCGGCGTGCCATTCTGGCAGAGAACGCCGTGGTCGGCCCTGGCGCTTTCGTCGGCGAGGAAGCGGGCGACATTGCCGTGGTGGGGCAGAACGTGACGCTGCCTGCCGGCGTTCAGGTTGCCGCCGGTCAGCAGGTGGACGAAACCACCTTCGCCGAGCCCAAAGCGGACTGACATCCCCCGGACGACCCGAAACATGACTTGAAAGGAATGAACACCATGAAAGATGTGATGGGCGTAATTTATACCGGCGAGAGCGACGCCCGCCTCCGCGAACTGACCATGACCCGCGCCATCGCCGCTCTGCCCGTAGCCGGACGGTACCGCGTGATCGACTTTCTTGTTTCCAGCATGGTGAACAGCGGCATCCGCAATGTTGGCGTTATCATGCAGAAGAACTACCACAGCCTGATGGATCATCTGGGCAGCGGCAAGGAATGGGATCTGCACAGCAAGAACAACGGTCTTATCATTCTGCCCCCCTTCCTGACCCGCGAGAATGTGGGCGTGTACAACGGTTTGCTGGACGCGCTGCGCTCCAACAGCAGCTATCTGGGCCGCAGCAAGCAGGAGTATCTGATCCTCAGCAACTCCAACATCATCTATAACTGCGACTTCGATGATTTCGTGCAGCACCATATTGACAGCGGCGCGGACATTACCATCATGTACACCAAGGATCCCTCCATGGTGCGCGACGAGTATGGCTATTACCTGACCGTCAACGATGAGAACCTGGTAACGGACATTGAAGTACATCCTACCCACCCCAATACCACCAATACCTCCATGGAGGTGTTCGTGCTCAAGCGCGAGCTGCTCCGCACGTTGGTGGATCGCGGCGCGTCTCACGGGCTGCATGAGTTCACCAAGGATATGGTGCTGAAGATGGTGCGGGACGACAACGCCCGCGTCAGCGCTTACGAATACAAGGGCCGCTGCTGGCGCATGGACTCCGTGCAGAGCTATTTCCGCTTCAACATGGACATTCTGGACACCGCCACCCGCAAGGATTTGTTCTCCCTGCCGGTATACACCAAGGTGCGCGACGAGATGCCCGCCCACTACGGCGACAACGTAGAAATTTCCAACAGTCTGGTGGCGGACGGCTGCGTGGTCGAGGGCAAGGTGGAGAACTCCATCCTGTTCCGCGGCGTGCGCATTGCGCCTGACGCGTACGTCAAGAACTGCGTGATCATGCAGGACGGTCAGGTGCATTCCGGGGCGTATATTGAAAACTGCATTCTGGACAAGCAGGCGGTCATCAAGCGCAACGCAAGGCTGATTGGCCCTGCGGCGTACCCGATCGTCATTGCCAAGAACGTAGTGATCTAAGGCAATACCGCACAAATGAGTTGGTGCGGAGGCGAATGAATTTTTCGTCAGATGCAATGGCAGATTTTGAAGGTTTACTGGAGGTAAATCGAAAAATCTGCCAGCAGCAGATGGCGGAAAAGGCATCGCCTACGCTGCCAACGAATTATGCGGTATTGTCCTAACCTTCTCCCTGACACAGCAGAGCTTCGGCGTACCCTTGCGCGCCGTCCTCCCCAACGGTCAGGCAGAATAAATGCTCACAAGGAACACACCCTCCGCTCTTCGGGAGGGAGCGCGAGGGAGGCGTTTCTGGCACAGAAGCGGCCTCCCTCGCATCTATGTATCTATTTTCAGGAGGTGTTTTTATGAAGATCCTCTTTACAGCCTCGGAGTGCGTGCCATTTGTCAAGACCGGCGGACTGGCGGACGTGGTGGGCGCACTCGCCCCCGTGCTGGCGGCGCAGGGCCATGACGTGCGCGTGATTCTGCCGCTGTACAGCGCCATTCCGCAGAAATGGACGGAACAGCTGACCCATGTGTGTGATTTTGAGGTACAGTTGGGCTGGCGGCGGCAGTATTGCGGCATCGAGAAGCTGGAAATGAACGGCGTTACGTGGTACTTCATGGATAACAAGTACTACTTCGGCCGCCCCTATATTTACGGTCTTGGCGGCGACGAATACGAGCGATTCGGTTTCTTCTGCCGTGGTGCGCTGAACGCTCTGCCCCTGCTGGACTTCCAGCCGGACGTGATCCACGCCCATGACTGGCAAAGCGGCATGGTGCCCGCGCTGCTAAAAATTCAGTATGCCCACCTGCCCTTCTTTGCGGGCATCAAGACCGTGTTCACCATCCACAACCTGCAATACCAGGGCATTTTCGGCATCCGTGAGGTGCAGGACGTGCTGGGACTGGGCGACAGCCTGTGGACGAACGACAAGCTGGAATGCTTCGGCTGTGCTAATTATATGAAGGCGGCGCTGGTGTACAGCGACGTTATCACCACCGTGAGCCCCTCCTATGCCGAGGAGATCCAGACCGCCTACTACGGCGAGCGCCTTGATGGGCTGCTTCGTGCCCGCAGAAACGATCTGCACGGGCTGCTGAACGGCATTGACGTGGTGGACTATAATCCCGCCACGGACAAGCATCTTGCAGCCACCTATACCCCGGACGACCTCGCTGGAAAGGCCGTCTGCAAGAAAGCCTTGCAGGAGAAGCTGGGACTAAAGGTTGACCCCAATGTGCCGATCATCGGTATGGTAGGCCGTCTGAGCAATCAGAAGGGTCTTGATCTGGTGGATTACGTGATTGCCGACATCATGAAGCAGGATGTGCAGCTGGTGGTGCTGGGCATGGGCGACAGCCGGTATGTGAATCTGTTCAGCTGGGCGGAGGGCGAGTATCGCGGCCGTGTGGCAGCGCGCTTCGCCATGGACAACGACTTGGCGCACCAGATTTACGGCGGCTGCGATCTATTCCTGATGCCGAGTCAGTTTGAGCCCTGCGGCTTGAGTCAGCTGATTGCGCTGCGCTACGGCACGGTGCCGATCGTGCGCGAGACGGGCGGTCTGCGCGACACGGTGTTGAGCTACAACGAGTTCACGGGCGAGGGCAACGGCTTCTCGTTCTTCAACTACAATGCGCACGACATGCTGCACGTGATCGAGCGTGCGCTGAAGTATTACCATGAGGACAAGGCGGTTTGGCGGAAGCTGCAAAAGCGCGGCATGACGGCGGATTACAGCTGGGCGCACTCGTCTCAGGCGTACCTGAACCTCTACGAGCAGCTGATTCACCCCGTCCCCGTTCCCGCCGCCTCTCC
>USCW01000066.1 GCA_900553315.1 uncultured Eubacteriales bacterium | reverse complement strand
TATGGCATTCCCCGTTCCTCCGCCGAGGCGGGCAGCGTCAGCTCAATCGCCGTGCCGCTTTCGCCGCTCTCCCTGATCCGAACGTCGCCGCCGTGGAGATGGGCGATCTCCCAGACCAGCGACAGCCCCAGTCCCACGCCGCCCTTTTCCCGGCTGCGGGACTTATCCACCCGGAAGAAAGGCTGGAACACGCTCTCCCGGAAATCCTCCGGGATGCCGCAGCCCGTATCTTTGACCTCGATCACCGCTTCCTGCCCCCGTTGGGACGCGGCGACGCATACGCTGCCGCCGGGGCGATTGTATTTCACGCCGTTCTCCACCAGATTGAAAATGGCGCGGTAGATCAGCACGTCGCTGCCGGTGATCCACAGATCCCCGCCGCTCTGGGAGAGCAGCACGTCGCTCTTCTCCGCCAGCGGCGACAGATCCGCCAGCACCTCCTCGATCATAGGCGCAAGCTGGATTCTGTCAGTACGCGGCACGGCCTTCAGGTCGCTCATATCCAGCAGCGTCCGCACCATTCTGGACAGCCGCTCCGTCTGCTCCCGCATCATGGCAATGGTTTCCACGGTTTCCGGGCAGCTATCCCCATGGTCTGTGGACATGTACAGATCCAGCCGCGCCTGCATCAGCGCCAGCGGCGTGCGCAGTTCATGAGCGGCGTTGCCTACAAACTGCTGCTGAGCGTCGAAGGCCTGCTTCAGCCGCAGCAGCATCTGATTGACGGCGCGGCTCAGCCTGCTGAACTCCGCCGCCTCGTCCTCGCTGAGGGTGATCTCCGTCAGGCTCTGGAGCTGCACGCGCTCTGCCTTGGCGGTGAACTGCTTCAGCGGCTTTAATGCCCTTCCACTGACAAAATACGCCACCGCGCCGCCCAGCGCCGTCACCGCCAGCGCGATATACCAGCCGCGCATGCAGAAGCTGTGCTTTGCACCGGTCAGTTCCACCACGAACTCCCCGCTGAAGCGCTCCGACATGTCCTTCCACTGTTCCTCCGGAATATCGACGCGGATGGCCAGCGGATCCTCCTCTGCATAGTGCATCACGTAATTGCCGATGGAGTCCATGTAGGCGTGGCCGGAGGAGCATAAAAGCGTCTTCATGGTCACGCAGGCCGCCGCCAGCAGCAAAATGGTCAGCAGCGTGATCCGCCATTGCAGAGACAGTCGCTTCATGATTCACGTCCTCCCATCAAATATCCCTCGCCGATGCGGTTCAGAATCGGGTCATAGCCCAGCGCCGCTTTCAGTTTTTTTCTAAGGGACGAAATATGCACCCGAATGGAGTTGCTGAAGCTGTCCACGCTGCCGTCCCACACGTGCTCCATCAGCTCCTCCTGGCTCACCGGCCGCCCCTGGTTGAGCAGCAGGTATTCCAAAATACCGTTTTCCTTGCGGGTCAGCGCCACGTTCTCGCCTTTGGCCTGCGCTGTCCGCTTCACCGTATCAAAGGACAGCTCTCCGCAGCGCAGTACCGCGTCGTGCTGCACAAAGCTGCGCCGGGTCAGACTGCGCACCCGCGCCTCCAGCTCCTCCAGATGAAAGGGCTTGACCAGATAGTCGTTGGCGCCGCAGTCCAGCCCTTCCACCTTGTCGCTGATCCGGCTGCGGGCAGAGAGAATCAACACCCGGGTCTCCTGATCTCGCTCCCGCAGCGTTCGGAGCAACTCCATGCCATCCCGCCCGGGCAGGTTCAGATCCAGCAGGATCAGGTCGTACTTCTCCGTCAGCAGCCAGTCCAGCGCGGAATCGCCGTCGTAGCAGGCGTCTACCTCGTAACCCTTTTGCTTCAAGCTTTTGGTCAGCGTGTCGCACAGCGCCCGCTCGTCCTCCACAATCAAAATCCGCATACCGCGCCTCCTCTGCGTTCGTGTGATTAGGTCCAGTATAGCATACCGGCATAAAATGCGCATAAAGTTTTCTGCTTTAACATGGATTTTAACTCCCATATCGTATAATAAGCCTGCGAGAAGAAACAAAGGAGGGATTTCCCATGAGTCTCATTTCATCGGCCACGGGCAGATGCGCCGCGAGGCTGGGCATGCTGATACTGGGCGCGGCGATGCTGGTCTATGGTGCGTGGCGGGGCGAGGCCGCCACGGTGCTGTCCAAAGCCATCCGAATCTGTCTGGAGTGCGTAGGCATTGGATAAGAAGAAAGGGACCTCGAAGACCCCGCCCGTTTCCGGCTTTCTCGCCCGGTTCCGGGGGCTTCTGCAGGCCTGCGCCGTACTGCTGACCAATCCGCACCTGCCCAACCTGTTCAAGGGGCAGATTTACCGTGGAAAGGGCAAGACCGTCTGCGTGCCGGGGCTTAACTGCTACTCCTGTCCCGCCGCCACCGGCGCATGTCCCATCGGGGCGATTCAGTCGGTGATCGGCTCGTCCAAATTCAAATTCTCCTACTACGTCACCGGCACGCTGATTCTGCTGGGGGTACTGCTGGGGCGGTTCGTGTGCGGCTTCCTGTGCCCCTTCGGGTGGTTTCAGGAGCTGATTCACAAGATTCCGCTGCCCAGAAAGAAGTTGTCCACGAAGAAGCTCAAACCGCTGCGGTACCTCAAGTATCTGATCCTGCTGCTGACGGTGACGCTACCGCTGATCTTCACCAACGAGGTGGGGATGGGCAATCCCTTCTTCTGCAAGTACCTATGCCCCCAGGGCGTGCTGGAAGGCGCAATCCCTCTTTCGCTGGCCAGCGAAAGTATCCGAAGCGCGTTGGGCAGCCTGTTTGCATGGAAGAGCGTGGTGCTGGGGGCGGTCGTCCTTCTGAGCCTGCTGTTCTACCGCCCGTTCTGCAAGTGGCTGTGCCCGCTGGGAGCGTTCTACGCGCTGTTTAACCGGGTATCGCTGACGGGTATGCAGGTGGATGGGCACAAGTGCGTGCACTGCGGCCGGTGCGAGAAGGCCTGCAAGATGGATGTGGACGTGACGAAGACCCCGGATCATCCCGAGTGCATCCGCTGCGGCATGTGTGTCAAGGCCTGCCCCACAGGCGCGGTCAGCTTCCGCTGCGGGCTGGGGCGCGGAGCGAAGGAAGAAAAGAATCCCACCGGCGAACACGCCGCGGAGAATTAATTAAAGGAAGAAAAGAAACGGAGGACATTATCAATGAAGAAGACCTGGAAGAAGACCTGGATCGCGCTGCTGCTGACGCTGTGTATGCTGACCACCATGGGAGCCGCTTCCGCCTGTTGCGCAGACGCCTGCTGCACGGGCACGGCCGGAATGGACGAGACACAGACCATGGAGGAAACCTGCCCCTGCATGATGGACGGCAAAGGCGTGGACGGCTGCCCGTGCGAAAAGCAGTGCGACTGTGAAAATGAATGCGCCTGCGCTGAAAAGAAGCTGGAAATGCTGACGACCGAAATGAACGCCGTGTTCGAGAAAAACATGGATCTGTGGAACAAGTTTTTCGGCATGATGGACAAGCAGCCGGACATGGACATGAGTTATGCCGACTATCTGGCGGCGCAGTTGGAGACGTCGAAGGAAAAGTTTACTGAGGAAGAATATACGCTGTTGCTGGAGGATATTGAGACCATCCGCCGGCTGGATGCGGAAATGGAAAGACTCACGCCGAAAGACGCCATGACGGCGGACTCGAACATGGCCATGGAGAGCGGCATGGTAACGGCGGACGGCGGCATGGTCATGGGGAGCGAAGGGATGACCATGGCGGACGGCGGCATGGTCATGGGGAGCGAAGAGACGACCACGGCGGACGGCAGCATGGAAGATGATTCGTCCGAGAAGTTCCCTGACTTTGAGGGTATGGATCTGGACGGCAACCCCGTGACCAACGAACTGTTTAAGAAAAACTCCGTTACCGTGGTCAACTTCTGGTTCTCCGGCTGTGCGCCCTGCATTGCGGAGCTGAGTGAGCTGAACGCGCTCAACGAGGAGCTCAAGCTGAAGGGCGGCGCGCTGGTCGGTATCAACGCCGACACCATCGGCGGCGACGAGAGCATGATCGCGGAAGCCAAGAGCATTCTGGAAAAGAAGGGCGCCATGTATCAGAATATTTACTTCCCTGCGGAGAGTGAAGCAGGCCAGCTGACCTACAGCATCACGGCATTCCCCACCACGGTGGTGGTGGACCGCAATGGACGGATGGTGGGCGAGCCGATCCTGGGCGGTATCAACAACGAAGGCCAGATGAAGGTGCTTCAGGATCTCATTGACGAGGCACTAGCCAGAGACATGGCGACGCTGGACAAGGACATGATGATGAAGCCGGACGGCAACTAATCGACGAAGCGGCGCAGACAATATCCCGTGCTTAAGGCAATACCGCACAAATGAGTTGGTGCGGAGGCGAATGAATTTTTCGTCAGATGCAATGGCAGATTTTGAAGGTTTACTGGAGGTAAATCGAAAAATCTGCAAGCAGCAGATGGCGGAAAAGGCATCGCCTACGCTGTCCACGAATTGTGCGGTATTGCCGTAAGTACTTCTCAGTTTGTTCAGATTCCCATACGTTTTTCCGCTTTTATGAAAGGAAAACTGAACCGCACCTCATCAAGAGGACCATGAAATCATATTTTTGCTGCCAAGAGCGTTCTGCTCTTGGCAGATTTTTTCGCAGCAAATGTCATCTGGCGCTTTTCCATTGGCGTATCCTTTTGAGGTCATCCTGTATGGGCAACGGGGATAAGCGGCTCTATCTATTCACATTCCTTATCTGTCAGTTTGTAACGGCATACTTTCATACCGCTCACTTTCTTCGACCCTTATGATTTTATCTTTGTTCTTGTTTTCTTCCTCTTTTGGCTTTTCAGATACGCCCTAGAGAAGCGGCCTTTCCCCCAGCGTCTCCCCTCGAAGCAGCCTTCCCGGGAAAGAGCGCGAGGGAGGGGGCCTTTTCTTCAGAAAGGCCCCCTCCCTCGCATACCCCCCTCACTCCTCGTGAAACAGCTCTATTCCTCGCAGGAGCTCCAGTTCGCGGACGTTGCGGGCGGTCGTGTACATTTTGCGGGTCAGTACCGCGCCGGCACGGTTGTAGAGACAGAGGAAGGGACAATCGTCAGCAAACTGCTGCTGAATCTGATAGAGCACGTTTTGATAATCGGCTTGCGTTGTCTGCTTGCGGAGCGTGTTGCACAGCTCGGTCATATTGTCGCTGCGGTAGCGGCAGTAATTGCCCGTGTTGCCGCGAATGAGTATGAACCCCGGATCGGGACATACATCCATGGCATAGGCGACCAGCGCCAAGTCAAAGGAACCGGCGCCCAGCCGCTCGGACATCTCCGTCAAAGTCACGGTCGTGGGCGTAGCCTCAATCCCCGCCACAGCCAGCATGTCCGCAATCATGTTCGCCGCCTCAACGCGCACGTCGTTGTCCGGCTCCTCGTACACATAAAAGCTCAGATGCAGCCGCTTCACATCGCCGTTGTCGTTCGTCTTGACGCGTACCGTACTGCCCTCAGACAGATACCAGCCATCCTCCTCCAGCAGCGCAATCGCCTTGTCCAGGCTCTTCTCAAAGGTAATGCTGCTGTTGTACATCCATGTGCCGCTGGGAAGGGGCGTGTCCGTCCGGTTCACCATGCCCATATACACGTTGCTTGCGATCTTATCCGGATCCACCAAATAACGAATCGCCTTGCGCACATTCTCCGTCAGCTCCCAAGAGGAATTATTCATTTGCAGGGTTTCCAGCTGACTGGTGCGATAGTCCAGCGCCAGCGATGCGGTGCCAGACTTATGCTGGGCTGCGGCAATGGAACGGGTGAAAATCGTATCCACCCGGGCATATTCGTAACTCTCAATGACTTCCTTGTCGCTAGTGTAGCAGGTCACGGTGATCTCCTGCACCTTGGGCTGCGTCTGCCACCAGAGCGGGTTCGCCATCAGATAGAGATAATCTCCTGCGGAAAAGGACTGGATCACATAAGGCCCCGTACCGGGCGGGTTATCGTCACCGACCCGGTCTGCGGGCAGCACCGGGAACGTCATGGCATACAGCATGCCCCAGTAAGGGCGGCTGGTCTTGACGACCACGGTGCGGTCGCCCTTGGAGGAAATGGAATTGATGAAATAGTGCAGGTTACGGTAGTAGCCCTTGTCGTCTACATACTGGTCTGTGGCGCGATTCAGGATGTACTGCGCCGTGGCGACCACATCATTAGCCGTCAAGGGTGTACCGTCGGAAAAGCTCACATTGTCCCGCAGGGTGAACGTCCATGTCTTGCCGCCGTTAGACATCTCCCAGCTTTCGGCCAGTGCGGGGGTGGGCAGATAATCGTCGTCAATAGCGACAAGCCCCTCATAGACCAAATCATAAATGCTCATCATGTCCCGCTCAAGGGGGAAAAGCGGCTGGATCGCACTGGTCTTGGTGGACTGAATGCCCACGGACAGGCTGTCGCCCACGTTCGTGGCCTCAGCGCACGGAACCACGCAGCAGACCAGCGCCAGCGTCAGCAGCCACGTCAGCAGGCGTTTCCGCCGGGGTGTAATAAAGCGCTTCATAAATGCCATAATCTCTCGTCACTCTCCCCGCATAGGTTTTGGTCGGGCCGTCGGCAAGGTTCTCCAGCTTCAGCGTCACACCGTCCTCGGATAGACCGGGATCGCTGAGCCAGCCGCGCACCTCGCCCTGCCCCGCGTGATAAGCACAGGCCACCAGCGTCGGATCACCCTGAAACAGCCCCGCCAGATAATTCAAATACCATGTGCCAAAACGGATGTTCGTCTCCGCGTCGTACATCATGGCGAAGGAGTAATTTTCCAGCTTCAGCTTGCCCGCGATCCATTGCGCCGTCTCCGGCATCAGCTGCATCAGACCCCGTGCCCCCACGCCGCTCTCCGCGTCCGTGCGGTAGGAGCTTTCATTCAGCACGATAGAAGCCACAAAAGCGGGCTGCAAATTGCTCTCCGCCGCGTATTGCTCGATCAGCGTGCGAATGTCGCTGGGCAGCGGATGCGCGTCCACAACGCGCTGATAGGCCGCCTCCCGCTCGTTCTGCCGCTGGGTCAGATAGGCCCGCATGAGACACTCGCCGGCGAACAGCGCACCGCACAGCAGAATGCACACACAGATGGTAATGGTCAGCCACGTGGGCATCCGATGCGCGTCTGCCTTGACCTTCTCCTGCGGACGCTTGCGCAATGCTGCGGCTCGCGGAGGCCGCTCCATGGGGGCGGCAGCTTCCGCTTCCAAGGGAAGCTGTGGCCGAGGCGCACGCAGTGCGGCGGGACGCGGAGGCGTTTGCGCCCGCAGCGTCGGTGCAGCCGCAATCGGCTCCTGTATCGGCTCCTGAACGTTCTCCGCAGGTGCTTCCTGCGGCGCTTCTGCGGGAAGCTCCCTGTATCTGTCAGCGCGTCTGTGACGCACCGGTGTCATTGGTTCCATAGGTTCTCCTTTATTTGGCCGTCTGTCGGCGTTCGTCCTCCAAGAGTGCGGGAATCTGATCTCTAGTGTACTGGATGGAACCGCTGGTGTCAATCACCACATCCGCTCGGCGGGCCTTTTCGGCGGCATCCATTTGACTGCTCAGACGCGCCTCCGCCTCGGCGCGGGTGAAGCCGTCGCGGGCCATCAGGCGCTGCACCTGCATCTCCCGCGGGAGCGACACGCACCAAACCCGGTCGCAGAGCTTGTCCAGCCCCGCCTCATATAGGAGCGGCATATCCAGCACGGCGAACTCTGCCCCTGCCTGACGGGCCGCTTCCATCTCTTCCAGAATGCGCTGGCGCAGCAGCGGCTGCATGATGCCATCCAGCTGAGCTCGGCGCTTCGCATCGGAGAAGATGACCGCCCCCAGCGCCCGCCGGTTCAGCGTTCCATCCGCATGAAATACCTCGCCGCCAAACTGCCGCCGTATTTCCGGGAGCGCCCGTCCGTTCGGGCGGGTCAGCTCACGGGAGAGCACGTCCCCGTCAATAATGACTGCGCCCAACTGGCGCAGCGCGTCGGAAACGTTGCTTTTTCCACAGGCAATGCCGCCCGTCAGTCCCAGTACCCGCACGATAGCATTCCTCCTTGAATCAACGCAGCATGCAGGGGATTCCCTGCATCGGGGAAGATGGGGGTATTATACTACGAATGAGGGCTTTTGACAAAAGGGTGGAAGGGGTATCCTCCGTCAGCCTTCGGCTGACAGCTCCTTCTGCGGAAGGAGTCAAGGGGATTCCGTGCCTACGGGCACGGCCAAAGGGCTTTGCAATCGCCCTTTGGAAACCTTCGCCCGATCACACCTCCAACTATGTGGGTACCCCGCGTTGGCAGGTCGCGGCGGCTCTGTCAGCCGCCGTGACCACAACCAAGCCTATCGAAGACAAGCCCAACGCTCAGGCGGAACCAACTAAGAAGAAAGGCACAACCCAAACGCCAGCCGCTCTTCGGGAGAGGGGGTCTGGGGGAGAGGCGCTTCT
>USCW01000065.1 GCA_900553315.1 uncultured Eubacteriales bacterium | reverse complement strand
GAGAGGGGGTCTGGGGGAGAGGCGCTTCTCTCAGAGAAGCGGCCTCTCCCCCAGAGTCTCTCACTCGTCAATCCTCACTTCCTGTGTGCCGATGCCTAGGCGGAAGTGGGCTTGCTCGGTGGTGGGGACGTCGTAATGGTGCTTCGCACCGCCGCCGCCCATGCGATCGTACCAGTTGCCTGTTACCTCGTTGATGATGCAGGGGCGACCGTTGCACTCCTCCATCTCAAAGAAGAGCGCACGCTTCTTGTCAAAAGTATTCGGGCAATGCAGCGCCATCATCAGCTGCCCCTCAAAGGTGTGGAAGAACATCGCGTGACCGCCGTCAAAGGCATAAATAGGCGTCGGATCCTGCACCCACGGCCCACGAATGCCGCCGGAACGGCTCCACGCAAAGCCCACCGCATAGCCATCCTTGCAGTAGTTCGACCACAGCATAATCAGCGTGCCGTCCTGCATCCGGTGCAGGAACGGACCGTCCGTCACATTGCCGCCGTCGCACACGCCCTGATCCAGCTGCGGACCCCGCCACGGCGCTTCCGACGCACGGAACAGAATGATCGGCTCACCAATCGCACGCCCTAAATCATCCGACAGCGGAATCGCCGCGATCTGCCCGTCAAATACCTGCACCCATTCGTGACAGAAAACCATCCACGGCTTGCCAGCCTCGTCCACAAACAGCGTGCCGTCCAAGCACTGCCAGCCCTTGGGCGTGACAGGCTCCGGCGCAACGGGCTTGAACGGCCCAAGGGGATGATCCGCCACCAAGAACTGGCACGCACGATACGTCCCCTCCGCCCGGAAGGACGATACCAAATAATACTTTCCATGCCAGATGTGGCACTCGGGGGCCCAGTAATCCTTATCCGCCCAGAAATCCCCCTGCTCGAACACCACCTGCGGCTCCGACCAATGAATCAGGTCCTTGCTGCAAATGGCGTAAAACTTGCCGGGCTCATCGGGGATAAAATCCGCACGGCTGAAAAAGCGGCTGTAAATATAGTACAGGCCGGTTTTCGGGTCGGTCAGTACATAGGGATCGCTGCTCCATACATCATGAATATGAACAGGAAACTCCACCTGCGGCTCCTCCTTTTTCTTTTGCGTTATCGCAGCAGACCATAGGCCACGGAACGAATGCGGTGATGGTGCTCCTCTTCCATGTTGGGATCAAGCTGGTGCATGTACACCACGGAGAAGCCCTCGCTGGGGTCGATGGAGGTATACGTGCCCGCCATGCCCGTCCAACCGAACTCTCCAACGCTGGTGGGCGAATAGCCCGCGGCGGGATCCATCATCGTGCGCACGCCAAGGCCATAGCCATAGCCCGCCAGATAGCTGTTGCGGAAGTCCTTCAGTTGGGTCTCGTTCAGCTGATTTTGCCGCATCAGGTCGATGGTCTTGCGGCCGATATAGTGATGACCGCGATAGGTGCCGCCCGCCGCCAGCATCTGCGTGAAGGCCAGATAATCCGGCACTGTGGAGAACAATCCTGCGCCGCCGCCCTCATAGACCGCGTCCTCTTGCAGACGATCGTCATATTTCCCGCTCACGTCCGTCAGGGTGCCGTCCTCGTCCCGGTGATACATCACCGCCATGCGGTCGCGGATGTCGCCGAAGAAGCGATAGCCGGTGCTGTTCATGCCCAGCGGCTCAAACAGTTCTTCCTTCAGGAACTCAGACACCTTCTTGCCCGATACTACCTGAATCAGCCCCGCCACCAGCTCATGACCGAAGCCATACAGGAACCGCGTGCCCGGTTCAAAGGCCACGGGCACCTCGCTCATGGCGTCAATCTCCGTCAGCAGGTCATACTTGGGGTTTTCTTTCGCCAGACGCGCCCGAACCTTCAGCATAGCCTGATCCGTGGGCAGGTCGAGTGCGGGATAAGGCATACCCATGGCCATGGAGAAGGCGTGCCGCACCTCGATGGGCTTTTCCAGCGGACGAATGCCATAGCGCCCGTTGCCGCCGCTGACGACCTTGTTCATGTGCCGCCAAGAGGGAAAATATTCATACAGAGGATCGTTCAGCAGGAACTTGCCGCGTTCCTGCAGCATCATGGCGGCGGTGCAGATAATCACCTTCGTCATGGAATACAGGCGGTACACGGTGTCGCGGGTCACAGGCTGCTGCTTTTCTAAATTTGCCATGCCGTAGTAGCCCTCATAAATGATCTCACCATCCTTAGCCACGGCACAGCCGCAGCCAGCGGGACCCTTACCGGGGACGACAAAACCTTTCAGCAGCTCGTCCATTTGCGCCTTAGTTGACATACAGGGGAACCTCCTTCAAAAAAATAAGTTTTATAAAAATGCAAGGGAGGAGGCTTCGCTGCCGAAGCCCCTCCCTCGCGCTCCCTCCCAAGCGCCGCAGGGAGGACAGGATTGCGTTGGTAAGTACCGGAAATATTTGGAAGATTCGCCGCTGCACGGCGTTCTCTTGCTTTTTTGTCAGCCCTTCACGGAGCCCAGCACAAGACCCTTGGTGAAATACTTTTGCAGGAAGGGATACACCAGCAGCATGGGCACGCTGGCAATGAACAGCTGCGCTGCCTGATAGGTCTTGTTGCCGATGTTCGCCAGTCGTTCCTGCTCCTGCGGGGTCAGGTTCTCCATGTTGGAGATCAGCACCGTGGAGCGCAGATAGCTCATCAGGGGATACTGGGACGGATCGTTCATGTAGATGACGCCTTGGAACCACTCATTCCAAGTGGCCAGCGTGGTATACACCGTGATCGTCGCCAAGCAGGGCACCATGACCGGCAGGATGATTCGGATCAGAATCTGCATGGGGCTTGCGCCGTCGATCATGGCGGCCTCTTCCATTTCTGCGGGCAGACTGCGGATGAAGTTCATCAGCAGCAGCACATAGAACGTGACCACCACGCTGGGCAGCACCAGTGCCCAAATGGAGCCCAGCAGCCCCAGCGTGCTGACAACCATGTAAGAGGGGATCAGACCGCCGTTGAAGATCATGGGGATGAAGAAAATCCACGCCAGCGCCGTGCGACCGAAAAGCTGCTTGTTGGTGCGGGACAGCGGATAAGCCGTCAGCACTGTCAGCACCATGCACAGCAGCCATTGCAGGATCACGCGCTCAAAGGAAGTAAGCATGGACTTCCAGAAGGAGCTGTAATTCATCAGGTAGGCATAGGACGCGGTGGTGAAGCCCACCGGCCAGAAGGTGACCTGACCCGTCGTGACAAAGGACTCCGTGGAGAAGGACACCGCCAGCTCATAGACCATGGGAAGCACACAAATAATGGCCAGCAGAATCAGAAAGATTGTGATAACGACCCGGGCAATTCGTTCTGACTTGGGAATCAGCATATTCGCGCACTCCTTTCCTTAGAAAATGCGGTATCCCGCAAAGCGGTACGCCAGATAGTAGCAGGTGCCGACCATGCCCATGGAGACCACGGACTTGAACAAGCTGACCGCAGTGGACATGGAGTAGTTCGTCTGCACCAGACCGATACGGTAGATCAGCGTATCCAGCACGTCGCCGGAGGCATACACCGTGGGGCTGTACAGGTTATACACCTGGTCGAAGTTGGCGTTCATCACGCCGCCGATGTTCAACAGCGTTACCAGCATAATCGTGGGCAAAATGCCCGGCAGGGTAATGTGGATCGTCTGCTTAAAGCGGCTCGCGCCGTCGATCACTGCCGATTCATACAGCGAGGGGTCAATAGAGGTAATGGCCGCCAGATACACAATAGAGTTAAAGCCGAATTCCTTCCACACATCCGTGACCACCAGCGTGGTGGGGAACCATTTGTTGCTTCCAAGGAAGAAGATAGGCTCTATGCCGAAGATGCCCAAGAAGCGGTTCATCATGCCGTCGATGGACAGAATGTCGATAAACACATAGGACAGAATGATCCATGACAGGAAGTGCGGGAAGTAAACCACCGTTTGCACGGTGCGCTTGATTTTCGAATTTTGTACTTCGTTAAGCAGGATGGAGAACAGGATGGCGGCAATCGCCATGAAAATCAGCTTGGTAAAGGAAATCGTAATGGTATTCCGGAAAGCATTTTGGAAGTCGGAGGACTTCAGGATGAAGTTGAAGTAGTACATGCCCCGCCATTGCTGCTCCCCGAAGAAGCCCTTGACGGGAACAAACTTTTGGAACGCGATCTTGTAGCCGTACAGCGGCAGATAGTTAAACAGCAAAACAAACAGCACACCGGGCAGAAGCATCCAATAGTATGGGATGCTCCGCTTAATCAACGAGCGACGCTGCTTTCTCAAAATTTCCTTGTTGGAGTTTCGCATCTCTCATCACCACGATTCATAAAAATTTGCCATGGACAGCGTGTACATTCGGCTTGGGATACGTGGGCTTTTTTCGTTTGTTCTCTTTCTGATCGTGGGAAAGTGCCTGAAGCGGCGGAAGGCCGACAGCCTTTTTTCCCTCTTCGGTTAAAGAACACGGCGGAACCGCGTAAATCACAGCTCCGCCGTCATTCTGGGTAGGTAGACGCTGTCGTCCATACGCCTTAGTACACCCGGCGGCCGGCGAACCGACCGCCGGGTGAGAGATTTACATGGATGCCAGTTTCAAAAATGGATCAGTTGCCGAAGGTCTCGGAATACCAAGCGTTCACTTCGTCGGTAATCATGTCGCCGCCGTTGGACTTCCACTCGTTCACGAAATCGTCGAACGCGGACATTTCCAGATCGCCGGTGATGATGCCGGTGAACACCTGCATTTCCTTATCCTGCAGGGACTGCCAAACTTCTTCCATGGTCTCGGTGACGTTCGCGCCCAGGCAGTCGTACATCACGTTGCCCGCGTCGCGGCTCTCAACAGCATACTTGAAGGTTTCGCCGGAGGTATGATAACCGAAGTAGAACTTCACGTTGTCCCAGGTGTAAGCGGTGCCGACGGCGTTGGTACGACCCTTCATCTTCTGGCCATACTGCTCGAAGTCCAGCAGACTCTGGAACATGGTGGCGCACAGATAGTTGTCGTCGATCCACTTCTGGGTCTCTTCCTCGACCTTACCGGTGGTACGATACTGCTCCAGCGCGTCGTTGCAGTGCTGCCAACGGCCCAGGTTGTTGTGCAAGGTTTCGGGGTGATACACGTTCAGGGTCCACTCGCTCCACAGGTTGGAGAAGGTCAGCGGCACGGGGTCGGTGGCATGGTCGCCGTATTCCAGCACCAGGTCAGGACGGCTGCCATCCTTCGTGGGATCGGAGCCCTGCGGGCCAATGCCGCAGAAGTGGATGTAGTTGGCGATGATCGCAGCAGCCTCGGGATGCTTGCAGTTCTTGGTCACAACCAGGAAACCGTCGGTGCGGTCCTTCGCCGCGGGCTTGGTAACGGTGGTGCCGTCCACAGAGGGCAGCGCGAAGGCGGTCCAGCCCAGCGTGGCGTCGCGCTCTTCCTCGGTCATGTTGTCATAGCGGGACTGGAGGCCGCCGCCCATCAGCCACAGCCACTGCACGCCGAAGCCCAGGCCAACCTTGTTCGCGGCCATGTTGTCGCCAACATCCGCATAGGACTTCACGGTGAACTCAGGATCGATGCAGCCGTCGGCGTACCACTTGCGCAGCTTTTCCAGCACGGGCTTCATGTTCTCCTGCACGGAGCCGTATACGACCTTGCCGCTCTCATTCTTGATCCAGTAATCAGGATAAGCGCCCATGATGTTCGCCAGAGACATGGCCTCATAGCCCAGATCGAACAGCTTCTTGTTCAGGCCGAAGCCATAGGTGTCGTTCTTGCCGTTGTTATCGGGGTCTTCCTTGGTGAAGGCGTACACGACTTCTTCCAGCTCATCCAGCGTGGTAGGAGCGGACTTGCCGACCTTGGCCAGCCAGTCGTTGTTGATGAACATGGCGTGCACGGACTCGGTGATGGGCTGCACCCACGGAATCGCGTAGCGATGGCCGTCGCTGGAGCTGATGTCCAGCTGGAAGGTGCCGTCCTGCGTCATGGCTTCATAGAAGCTGTCCCAGAACCAGCCGTTGTCATACAGCTCGTCCAGCGGCTGCACCAGCTCGGCAGCGATCATCTGCTTGAGCTGGTTCAGGTCAACGGTCATGATGTCCGGCAGCTCGCCGGTGGCCAGCATCAGGTTCACGCGGGTGTTGTATTCTTCCGCGGTCGCCACGAATTTCCAGTCCAGATTGATATTGAACCGCTCGGCATACGCCTGGGTCCAGTAGCCGCTGGTGACCTGATCCACGTTGCCGTCGCTTGCGCCGTAAGACGCCATGACGGATACGGTGATCGGCTCGTCATACTTCATGAAGGGCTTACCAACAGAGAGGTCAACGCCGCTTTCCGCGACGCCGCTGGCGCACATGCACAGAAGCATGGCAACCGCCAGAACCAGAGATACCAACTTTTTCATCCGGGAAACCTCCTTCTTTATCAAGCGAACCGCTCCGCTCCTACCCTAAAGCGAAAACCGGCCGCTTACATACATGAGAAAAATAAATACATCCCCGCCTCGTTCCAACAGAAAAATCGAAGAAAATCAACGCGGGAGGAGAACCCAAAATTCAGATTAACGCCTGTATCAAATAAATATCGCATCGCCGAAGGAGCATCCATTCGTTCCTTCTTCCGGGAACGCCGCGGCAGCCTGTCGTGCGTTCTTTGCGCGTGTCTCATTGCTTAATTGCATATTATCACTTTCTTCATATGCTGTCAAGAACTTTTTGTACGTACTTTACACATAATTTATTTCTGATATGACTACGAATATATCCGGATCGCGCCGAGGCGTGTCAAAATAAGCGGAGTTATTTGTACAAACAGAACAACCCCGCCTGACACACAGGCGGGGCTTTCCGTTTTTCCTTCAAGTTGTCCTAACAAAATATAGGTACGTTTCCAGTATTTTCTCCATATCTTGTTTCCGATGTTTCTCCTGCTTACAGCATTTGGCACGCGTCCTTCAACGTTTTCGCCAGCTCGTAGGTGAACTCCTTGACCTCCAACTCGTTGGGATGCTCCTGCTTCCGCCATGCCGCAATACGCGCCGTGGGCGGAATCTGCATAGGCACCAACTGACCGACCTCCAGCAGATTTGCCATTTCTTCGCATACATCCAGCAGAGCGCTTACGTTCAGCCGGCCATAGCCAAAGCCGTCCGCATTGCTGTCGGACAGCAGCGCCGCCGCCTTCTGTACGGACTTCGTCGCCTGCTGCTCACGGTTGGGCTTCTCGGGCACCAGCGCGTTCAGATCACGGTTGCGGAAGCAGCCCACAATAGCCGCCGCGATAGCCGGATCGCGTACCGTGCCATCCTCGTAGAAGATACCATGCACGTCGTTCCAATAACCCTCGATCATCAGGTTGAACACATACCACGGAATATGCAGCTCGTTCATCTTCTGAATCACGGTGTCATAGGGATTCGCACGGGCAATGCAGCAGGTTTCGTTATTGATGACCGGCTTGCCGTACTTTTTGCCCACGGACAGCGCCAGCTCCGCCGCGTCGGTCACGCCCTTAAGCGTCGTGGAATAGTCGTGGTAAGACAGCACGTCTACCAGATCGGCGCTGCTTTCCATATCCACCGCCAGCCAGTTGCCCACGGTAATGGCGTTCACAGGGTCAAGTCCCTTGACGAACTTGCAGAAATGCCGCACGAATTTCCAGATTTTCGCGTACCAGCCATCCTTGACATCCTGACTGGGCGCCTCCAGAATCAGCGGATTGCAGGGCGGCTCATTCATGATGTCCCACATAATGAGTCCGGGCTCGTCCTTCACGCCTTCCACAATGGCCTTGGCGAAGGTCTCGCCCTCCGGCAGGAAGGCTTCTTCGAGGATCGCCGGGTCGATACCGTTGCCGTTGAACAGGATGGGCATTACCGTCACGCCCTCGCTGTCGCACACGCGGATGTACTGGCGCAGCGCGTCCACATAGCCCGTGCCCTCGTTGGCAAATTCCTTATAGGAAAGCCAAATGCGCACGCTGTTGATGCCCAGCCGCTTGCCGTACCCCAAATGCCGCCGCAGCGCCGCCTCGTCCCGTTCGAATCCGTGGTTCACGCCCTTAAGAAAGGAATAGTCCTGCAAAGGTTTCATGTACATCCTCCTCCGTGCTAATTGTCTATCCATTTTTTACAATTTGTCCGTACCTGACGAACATCTGGCTACAGTATAAGGCATTTTCCCGGTGGATGCAAGAGGGAAAATCGAAAATATATGCGAGGGAGGGGCTTTTCTGAGAGCCCCCCTCCCTCGCGCTCCCTCCCGCAGCGCATCTGGGAATAAACTTGTCCGTTCTTTTGGAGGCTCACGCTCATCTCTCAGGCGGAACCAAAGCAGAAGCAGCCACCCCGAACGCCCGCCGCTCTTCGGGAGAGAGCACGAGGGAGGGGAAAGACAGCCATAGCCGCCAGTGGCGGCTGAGCATGGCTGTCTTTCTC
>USCW01000064.1 GCA_900553315.1 uncultured Eubacteriales bacterium | reverse complement strand
CGCCTCTCCCCCAGCCCCCCTCTCCCGAAGAGTGGCTGGGGTTTGGGGTGGCTTTTTCTTTGGAGTTGAGCGCCCCTGCTAGTAGGGGTGGCTCCGTTGAAGGTGGACGTGCGAGGTGGGGGAATGGTATTGGCTTACTTCGAGTTTTCCTTGGTGTACTTCACCAGCTCGTCCACGGTGGTGAAGGCGAGGCCGGTCACGGTATCGGCACAGCCGTAGTAGACGGCAATGCGACCGGTATCCGCGTCGGTCAGGGCGGCGCAGGGGAACACGACGTTGGGCACGTCGCCCACACACTCGTACAGCTCGGTGGGAGCCATCACGTAATCCAAGGAGCGATACAGCACCTTCCACGGCTCATCAAGGTCGAGAAGTGCGCTGCCCATGCGGTACACGAAGCCGTTGCAGGTGGTGATTACGCCATGATACAGCAGCAGCCAGCCCTCGTCCGTTTCAATGGGCGCGGGGCCGGGGCCGATCTTCGTGGACTGCCATGCGGAATCGTTGCCCTTGATGGTGCCCATCATGTAGCGGTGGCGGCCCCAGAATTCAAGGTCCTTCGACTGGCTCACATAGATGTCGCCGAAGGGCGTATGGCCGTTATCGGAAGGGCGGGACATCATCATATACATGCCGTTGATTTTGCGGGGGAACAGCACGCCGTTGCGGTTGAAGGGCAGGAAGGCGTTTTCCAGCTGATGGAAGGTCTTAAAGTCCTCCGTCCACGCTACGCCGATGGTGGGGCCGTGGTAGCCGTTGCACCAGGTAATATAATACTTGCCGTCGATGGGGGTAATGCGTGCGTCATAGCGGTATTCCTTGTTCAGTACCTCGGGATCAGCGTCCACCATGTGGAGGGGTTCATCGTCGATCTGCCAATGGAGGCCGTCCTTGCTGCGGCCAGCAAACAGGTCCATGCTGATGGAACGGCTGTCACAGCGGAAAACGCCCGCAAAGCCGTCCTCGAAGGGGACAACTGCGCTGTTGAACACAGAATTGGAGCGCTTATTGCCGTGACGGTCGATAATGGGGTTGCCGGAGAAGCGCCACATGGGCATGATCTCTCCCGCGGGCTTGTCCTCCCACGGGATGTTCGGCAGCGCCTTACCAATGATTTTGGCCATTGATGATACCACTCGCTTTCGTTGACAAAATAGTGTTTGCAGTTGTTATGCGGTTTCGCCGCGGGACAACCGCCGCGTGACCATGAAAAGCCCGCACGGCTGGTTGGTGTCGCTCGGAAACACGATTGCATCCAGCCTGACATCATTCGCCGTGCGGGCGAGGCTTCCCTACTTGGAAGCTGGAAAAATTTTCAAAAGCTTACTTGACGGCCTTCCAAGCGTCGATCTGCGCCTGTGCCTCGGCAACGATCTCATCGAAGCCAGCCGCACGCATCTCCTTCATCATGGCGGGCACGCCGCGGGTCTCGTCGGTGGGATCCACGGTACCGGTCATGATCTCGCCCTTGTAGCGGTTGTAGATTTCCACGCAGCTGGAAATCTGATCCTGCACCTTGGTGGAGTCGAAGGAGAAGCCCAGCAGCACGGAAGCCTTGGCGTTGGCGTTCAGCTCCTTCACCTCGTCCCACTGGTTGTAATCGGTGTCGTCCAGCTGGGTCACGGCGAAGAAGGTCGCCTGGGTGTAACCGGCCATGGTCCACTCGGTCTTGTTGCGATGCACGCGATGATCCGCGGTGTACTCCCAGTCGTCGCCTTCCAGACCATAGTAGAAGGAGTCGCGCACATAGGAATCGGTGTTGATGAGGTTCAGCAGCGCCAGCGCCTTCTCAGGATGCTCGCAGTTCACGGAGATGCTGTTCAGGGAGCCCTGCACCGTATCATTGGAGATGATGGTGTCGCCATACTGCACAGCGATGGCGTTCACGCCCATGTTGGGACCCCAAGTGGAGATCGCCGCATAGGGCCAGCCCTGCGCCACGGAGCAAACGTTGTACTTGTTGGACTCGGGATAGGTCGCCGCGTCGGCGTTGATCAGACCCTCGGTGTACCACGCGTGCAGCGTAGCCAGATCAGCCAGAACGTCTTCCTGCTCCACAGAGGCCACAACCTTCATCTCGGCGTCGTCATAGCGCACGCCCAGCACCGGCAGACCGGAGGAGAAGCCGTCGTAACGGCTCAGTAGATAGGCAGCGCCGTTGCTGTTCAGGGGATAGACCGCGTTGGAGGTCTTGTCCTTCAGAGCCACCAGCGTGTCATGCAGGGATTCCAGCGTGTGCAGGTCGGTCACGTCCATGCCGTTGGCATCCAGCAGATCCTTGTCCCACACGAAGTAGTTGGTCATGGAGCTGTCCTTGTAGGTGGGCACAGCGTACAGCTTGCCATTCACGCGGCAGGCGTCCCAGTAACCGGCGGGGATCAGGTCCAGCAGACCGGGGGCATTTTCCTTCAGCATGTCCTCGGTGATCTCCAGATACGCGCCCAGCTTCACGTCGTTGTTGTAGGTGCCGTTGTTGCCGAAGATCAGATCGTAGGGCTCGTTGGTGTTGACGATGACATTGCGGCGATTGTCCCAGTCGCCCCAGGAGATGACTTCCATCTCGATGTTCACGCCGATCTTCTCTGCCAGATAGGCGTTCAGCTTTTCGGCCCACGCGGCATAGTTGCTGGGCATACCGGAGCCGACCGTGACCCACTTGAGGGAGACGACTTCCTCAGCCGAGGCAGGGATCATACCGACCATGCCGATGAGCATCGTCAGCGCCAGAAGGGTAGCCAAGAACTTTTTCATACCATGTTCCTCCTTGTAAATTTTATCGTTTGTCCCATTTCTGCGGGACGAACAATCTGTGTCAAGCAAATGGCCGCAGCCATTTGCTAGAAGGGGAGCTGCAAGGAATCAATTTTGCTTTACAAAATTGACAACCCGCGAATCCGGCGAAGCCGGGTTACACGAACCCAGTCCTGCGGACAGCCAGTCTCCACCTTCAAAATGAACCAAGCCCCACAGCGCGGTGCGCCTGTCGCGCACCGTGCTTCGAACTCCCTCAACCACCCTCCATAAAGGGATTGTTAAGGGACGAAGTCCCTTAACCGGGAGTCCAGAGGGCAGCGCCCTCTGAAAAACCTTCAAGATGAGTCAAGCTCCACAGCGCGGTGCGCCTGTCGCGCACCGTGCCTCGAACTCCCTCAACCACCCTCCATAAAGGGATTGTTAAGGGATGAAGTCCCTTAACCGGGAGTCCAGAGGGCAGCGCCCTCTGAAAAACCGTCAAGATGAACCAAGCCCCACAGCGCGGTGCGCCTGTCGCGCACCGTGCCTCGAACTCCCTCAGCCACCCTCCGCAAAGGGATTGTTAAGGGATGAAATCCCTTAACCGGGAGTCCAGAGGGCAGCGCCCTCTGGCGCCTTACCCCTTCACTGCACCGATGGTTAGACCGGAGATGAAGTACTTCTGGAAGAAAGGGTAGGCGCAGGCAATGGGAACGACGATGACGATCGCAATGGCCATGCGAACCGACTCACTGGGCATCTGGTTTCGGTACTGCTGAAGACTGACACCCGCCGTGGGATTGTTCGCAATGTAGTCCAAGCTCTTCATCATGTTGTTCAGCAGCGCTTGCAGCGAGACCAGCTTGCTGTCCGAGATGTACAGCGAGGACTGGAACCAGTCGTTCCAGTAACCAAAGACTAGAAACAAACCAATCGTCGCCAGCACCGGCTTCGAGATCGGCAATACGATCTGCCCGAATATCCGCAGCTGACTCGCACCGTCCATCTTCGCGGACTCGATAATGCTGTCCGGAATCGTGGAGCGGAAGAACGTCTTACAAATGATGATGTTGAACGACGATACCGCCAGCGGCAGGATCAGCGCCCAAATGGTGTTCTTTAAGCCTAATACGTTCGCATTCACCACATAGGAGGCCACCATGCCGCCGTTGAAGATCATCGGAATGAAAACCACCCATGTGTAAAAGCTCTTCATCTTGAATACTGGCCGGGAAAGCACATATCCCATGGTGGTCGTCAGCGCCAAGCCCAGCAGCGTACCCAAGCAAGTCACGCTGACGGAAATAAACAAGGCCTGTAAGATTGTCGCCCGCTCGTTCCATAGGAACGCGTACGCCGAAGCCGAAAAGCCACGCGGAGCAAAGCTGTAACCGACTAACCGAATGGACTCCTCCGAGGAGATCGAAATCATGAAGACGAAAATCACCGGCAGAATCGCCATGGCCGCCAACAGCACGAACAGCACGTTGAACGCCGCATTGGTGCCGCCTTTGACCCGGTTGATCTTCATGGAATCCGCAACAACAGATGACTTAGCCATGAAAATGCTCCTTTCCGAATCAAATGATCGCGCTGTCGGGATCGACCTTCGATACAATGAAGTTTGCCAGCAGAATCGTCGCGCAGCAGCATACCGACTGGAACATGGAGGCCGCCGCCGTCCGCCCAATGGGCGTGGAACCCTGCAACGCGGAGTAGACAAACGTGTCAAAGGTAGAGGCTACCTTGTGCAGCGAGTTCGGAATGCCCTGCGTGACCTGCCAGAACAGACCGAAATCCGAGTAGAAAATTTTGCCGACGTTCATGATGAACAGTACCACCAGAATGGTCTTCATCATCGGCAGGGTGATGTACTTCGCTTGCTGCCACTTGCTGGCGCCGTCCAACATCGCCGCCTCATACAGACTTTGATCTATACCGGTGATGGAGGCCAGATACACCACCATGTTGTAGCCCGTTCCCTTCCATAGATTCATGAAAACCAGAATGAAGGGCCAATACTGCGGTGAGGAATACCAGAGTATCTTTTCGCCGCCCAGTCCCATGACGATCTTGTTCGCAAGGCCCTTGTCAGGGGACAGGAAGGCATACACGAAGTAGCTCACTACCACCCACGACAAGAAGTGCGGAAAGAACATCATGGTCTGATAGACCTTGCTGCGCCGCTTGGAGTACAATTCGTTAATCATCATGGCCAGCGCCACGGGGATCACGATGTTCAGCACGATGAACACCAGATTGTACAGGATCGTGTTGCGAAGCAGCATCCCGAAGGTATTGTTGTCAATAAAAAACTTGAAGTTGTCGAAGCCGACCCACGGGCTTTGCAGCAGGTTGGACAGGAACGACTGCTTCGGGAAAATCTTGTATTGCTTGAAGGCGATCATCAGTCCGAACATGGGCAGATAGCTGAACAAGGCGTACCACACGAAGGTGGGAAAGCCCAGCAGACCCAGTTCCAGATCGTCTCGCGTCCAGCGGTGCTTGTGCCCGGGTTTGGTTGCCGCTTTGGCCGGGGCTCGGTGTATCATGCTGCTCCCTCCGTTTGTTAAGTGTTAACGAACGTTAATCTCGCTTGTTGGCTTTATGTTAACATAGATTTTTGCGTTTTGCAATAGATAATCTAAATTTTTATGAGATATTCTACATTATTGCATAAAATACATAATTTACAATTTATGGAATTTTGTCCATACCTTTACTTCTGTTAAAAATGTTTCCATTATCATGTTGACATTTTTCAGAGCGGCGTGTATCCTATTTTATCATAGGCTACGCTTAGCAGGAGGGACGAACGTCATGTCCAAGATCACCATGCAGCAGCTGGCCGATGCGGCTGGCGTATCGCGCATTACCGTCTGGAAGGTACTGAACGACCGCCCGGGGGTCTCCGAGGCGCTTCGGCGCACGGTGCGGCAAAAGGCGCAGGAGCTTGGCTTTGAGCTGTCGCAGGCGGCTGTGTCCGAGACGGAGGGTGTACGTACCTTCGCCATTGCGGTGGCGCGTCCGGAATCGTCCATTTTCTGGATGAATATTATTCACCATATTGCCAAGGAGCTGGCGAAATCGGGCATCAACATGATGTACACCTACATGCCAACGGTCTGGCGTAAGGGCTACACGCTGCCCACGGCGCTGACGCAGGGGACGGTGGAAGGATTCATCGTCTTAAATGTATATGATAAACAGTTGCTGGAAATGCTGGCTGCGTCGCCGATGCCGAAGGTTTTTCTGGATGTGGTGCCGTCCTTGCGGCCGGATCAGCTGAACGGCGATCTGGTCATACTGGAAAGTCAGGTGCGGGTGCAGGAGATTACGGCGCGTTTGCTGCGGAGCGGACGACGGCGGCTTGGGTTCATTGGCGATGTGAATTATGCGCAGACGAATCTGGACCGGTATCACGGTTTTCTTTTGGCGCATCAGGCGGAGAAAACTATCGCTGACCCGACGCTGAGCCTGACGGAGCCGCTTCGCTTACACGAGCATTACGAGCAGATCAGCGCGTTTCTATCCGCGCTTGATCCGTTACCGGACGGGATCGTTTGTGCCAGCGATTTCATAGCAAGCTTTGCGGCACGATACTTTGCGGAAAGCGGCCGCGTGTTGCCGCCGAATTTTGTTTTAACTGGCTTTGACAACAGCACGGAATATCCTGCGGTAGCCGGGAAGATTACTACCGTAGACGTGGACACCTCTGCGCTGGGGCGCACGCTCGCCCGCAAGCTCATCTACCGTGTCGACTACCCCGCCGCCCCCGCCGAAGTCACCTACATTGCAACAAAAATTATAGAAAGAGATTGAGGATGGTTTTGCGAGGGAGGGGACTTCTCTGAAGAGAAGTCCCCTCCCTCGCAATACACACCTTCAGTTTTACGCTTCTCCCCCGTAGATTCTGGGATGGAGAACACCGATGTCGGGGAGATTGCGGTATTTTTCATCGTAATCGAGACCGTAGCCAACCACAAACTCGTCGGGGATTGTGAAGCAGAAATAGTCCGCAGTCAGCTCCACACGGCGACGAGCGGGCTTGTCCAGCAGCGTCACAATCTTGATCGAGCTGGCACCCCGATCCGCTAAATATTTTTTCAAATAGCTCAGCGTCATACCGGAGTCCACAATGTCCTCCACGATCATGACATCCTTGCCCGTAATGTCTCGGTTCAAATCCTTCAATACCTGCACCACTCCGGAGCTCTTCGTGGCGCTGCCATAGCTGGAAATCGCCATGAATTCCGTGGTCAGGGGCAGATCAATTTCACGAATCAGGTCGCTGTAAAACACGACCGCACCCTTCAAAATGCCGATCAGCACGGGCGCCTTCCCCGCGTAATCCTTCGTGATCCGCGCACCAAGCTCCTTTACCGCCTTGGCGATCTCATCCCGCGTTACCAGCACCTTCGTCAAATCCTGATATAGCTTTGCATCTCGTTCCATAGCCTGAGCCGCTCCTCTCCCTGTGTCAGCCGTCCAACCAAGGCATGTACCCGCCCCAGCTCAACGTTAATAGCTTTTCTTTTTCGTCAATCCTCGGCACATTTCCTGCCGCCGCTCCCGCAATCCACAGCACTTCTTTTTCCCGGCACAATAGCGGCACCCTGTCCCGAAACGCTCCGTCTATTTTTCGATCCGTCAGCGCGTCCTGCAAGCTCTTGCGCCCGCCGCCCCCAAAAGGCCGCAGCCAGTCCCCCGGCTCCCGCGTCCGCAGCACACATCCCGCTAAAAACGCTGCTGGAAGCACCTGCACGCGTTTCCCGTCGCCGTGACCGTCCTCCGACCGCCATGCCCGCACCGTCAACGTCAACCGTCCCCATGCAATCGTGCATGGCGTGCCGTCTAAAACAATGCCGGGCACCCGCGCCACCGTCGGCGGCACCAAATGCAGAAAACAGCTTCCCCGCTCCCCATGCCAGTCCCCCAGTAGATTGCAGCGACTGCCCGCAGAAGCCGTTACAAGTGCCATAAAGGCCGCTGTTTGATGCTCCTCTAGGCGTGGCAGCTCTGCCGCCAGTTCACCCCACCAGCGGCGTACTACACGCCCCTGCATGACCGGATGCAGCGTCCTCAGCGCCGCCAGCGGAAGCGCCCGCCAGCCGCGTTCATAGGCCCGCAGGAAGTCCGCCTCCATGTCCTCCAGCATCTGCTGCTCTGCGCCCTGCAAACGTGCCGCACGAGCCATGCGCACCCCTGCGCCGGGGGCAAGTGCCTCCATGGCGGGCAGCAGCTCCAGCCGCAGACGATTCCGCAAACAAAAGGCCTCGCTGTTGGTCGCGTCCTCCCGCCAGCCTTCCCCTGCATCCCGCAAGGCCTCTCGCAGTTCCGCCCGGGATATGGTCAGCAGAGGCCGTGCCAGCGTCATGCCATTGCGTGTCGTAATAGGGCGCATCCCTGCCAGCCCTTCCGGGCCGCAGCCGCGAAGCAGATGTTCCAGCAGCGTTTCCGCCTGATCGTCCTGATGATGCGCCAGCACCATCACACTGCATCCCTGCGCCCTTGCTGCGTCAAACAGCGCCTGATAGCGAGCTTCCCTTGCCCAAGTCTCCCCTGCGTCTACAGGCGGCGACAGTCGCGTGCAGCACAGCGGAAGGCCGTATCGCTCGCACAGCGCCTCCACAAAGGCTTGATCGCCGTCGCTTTCCGCGCCGCGCAGCCCGTGATTCACATGCGCCGCGCAGATTGCCCAGCCCGCCGTGTCCCGCAGGCGGCA
>USCW01000063.1 GCA_900553315.1 uncultured Eubacteriales bacterium | reverse complement strand
AGGGGTCTGGGGGGAGAGGCGCTTCTCTCAGAGAAGCGGCCTCTCCCCCCAGCGTAGTTCTTCGAGAGTGAGGGGGCTTCTTGCAAAGAAGCCTCCTCCCTCGCAATCTTCCCCCGACTTCCCTCACAATCTTCCCCGACTTCTCCCCCTTGCAATGCCCCTTTTCGCGTGGTATCATAGGGTGGACGGCATCTGCGCCGCGGAAGGAGCGTAGTATGAATAAAATTTTGACGTTTTCTCCTGCGTCGGTAACAAGCATGGAAGTGCATCTAGCTTGGGCTTCGCTGGAGATTCTGGCTGACGATGTGGATGAATTGCAGATCATGGCCGCCGGTGACGATAACGATGTAAACGACCTGAAGGTAGAGGAAAAGGCCGGAAAGCTGACCATCGAGCAGCCCACCTATGGCCTGACCATTAAGCTGAACGGCGAAAGATGGATGCAGATTTTGATCCGTCTGCCTCGCAGCTGGAAGGGCGCAGTGGACGCGAATACCATTGCCGGCCCGCTCCGCGCACGGGGCATGCAGGGCACGGATATTACCTTCGATACCGTGTCCGGCGATCTTCGCGCAGCAAATCTGTCCGCCATCGCACTGTCTTTGCGCACGATTTCGGGCGCGATTCAGGCACAGGGCGTGTCCTGCGACCAGTTGGGCTTACGCACCGTGTCCGGTAAGGTAACCCTGAACGGCGTTGGCTGCATGAGCTGTCGCCTGAGCGGCGTAAGCGCCGATCAGCGCGTGGAGTTCAGCCGTCCCTTCGATAAGCTGGACGCAACTACCGTGTCCGGCGATATTGACCTGTACGCCCCCTTGACGCAGGCGGATATTGCCCTGCGGGCGGTGACGGGACGCGTGCTGACCAGCGGCGTGAGCATCGTGGAAAATGCGCCGCAGGTGCGCGGTACCAGCGTATCCGGCAATCTGGCGATCCATTGTAATCTGGAATAAGTTCTATTTTGAGGAGGAATTCCCTATGGCACGGAATAATTTCGGCGGATTTGGCGGCGGCGCCAATATGCAGCAGCTCATGCGTCAGGCGCAGAAGCTCCAGCAGCAAATGACCGAGGCGCAGGAAAATCTGGACGCGGCGGAATATGAAGCGGCCTCCGGCGGCGGCATGGTCAAGGTGAAGGTTTCCGGCAAGCGTGAGCTGACCGAGATTGTCATTGACCCGCAGGTAGTTGATCCGGACGACATCGAAATGCTTCAGGATCTCATTATGGCGGCGGTGAACGAGGCGTTCCGCAAGGGCGAGGAGACCCGCGAGGCAACCATGAGCAAGCTGACCCCCGGCATGGGCGGCATGTTCTGATGGCACAGCTGGAACCGATTGCCCGGATGGTAACGCAGCTGGCGCGGCTGCCCGGGATTGGACATAAGACGGCTCAGCGACTGGCCTATTATATTGTAAGTCTCCCGCAGGAGGACGTGCATGAGCTGGCCGCAGCTATTTGGCAGGGCCGCAAGGCGATCCGCTATTGTGAGGTCTGCGGCAATTATGCGGCGGACGAGCTGTGCGACATCTGCGCCAATCCCAGCCGGGAAAATGGGCAGATCTGCGTGGTGCGCGACCCGCGGGATGTAGCCGCTATGGAGCGGATGCACGATTTTCACGGCCGGTATCATGTGCTGCACGGCACTCTTTCGCCCATGGACGGCATTGGCCCCGATGATATTCGCATTCGGGAGCTGCTGGCACGCTTGGCGAAGGAGAATGTGCAGGAGGTCATTCTGGCGACAAACCCCGACGTGGAGGGTGAAGCCACCGCGACCTACATTGCGCGGCTCATCAAGCCCATGGGGATTCGCGTGACCCGAATTGCGCACGGCGTACCCGTAGGCAGCGATCTGGAATACGCCGACGAAGTAACGCTTTCGAAGGCCCTTGAGGGACGGAGAGAGATGTGACGGAGCACGGGGAACGGCGGGGAGGCCGCCTTTCTGAGAAAGGCGCCTCCCCGCACCCCTCCCGGAAAGCGGGGGCTGTTCCCCTAGGCTTGGGGCTTCACCGGCAAGATTGGTTGATAAACATCATTTTTGCTTCGGATGCTTGAAAGTATCTTGGAGCATTCCCTGAGATGGAAAAATTTCGATTGACCCCGGCGGGAGGCATGGCGTGCGCCTGCCTTCCGCTTTTTTACAGGAGAAAAAATGGAAAATCTGATTCTTTACGGCGCATTGGGATTGCTGACGCTGCTGCTCATTATTGCGCTGATCCTGCTGGGGACCCAGCGCCGCCGCTTTACCCGCGACTTGGAGGCGCAGCGGGATGAGCTGCTGGACGCGCTGGAGCAGGAGCGGGACGACCATCAGCGGGCGCTGCGTGCCCTGAATGAAAACCTGATGCACAGCCTGTCCACGCTGGGACAGAGCCAGTCCGCACTGCTGGAAAGTATGCAGCGGCAAGTGATGCTCTCCGGGCGCAATCAAGAGGAGCGCTTCAGCCAGATGAGCGAAAGCACCGCCCGCGGTTTGGAGAACCTGCGTACCAGTCTGCAAAGCCAGCTGACCATGCTGCGGCAGGAGAACGATCAGCAGCTAAGCGCCATGCGCCGCACAGTGGATGAACAGTTGACGCAGCATCTGGACAAGCGGCTGAACGCCAGCTTCGCGCAGGTCAGCGCCCGCTTGGAGCAGGTCTACAAGGGTCTCGGCGAGATGCAGAACCTCGCCGTGGGCGTGGGCGACTTGAAAAAGGTACTGACGAACGTCAAGACCCGCGGCATTTGGGGCGAAATGCAGTTGGGAGCCTTATTGGGACAGGTGCTCACCCGGGAGCAGTATGCGGAGAACATTGAGATCGTGCCCGGAAGCCAGGAACGCGTGGAGTTCGCCGTGCGTCTGCCGGGAAAGGATGAGCATGCGGTCTGGCTGCCCATTGACAGCAAATTTCCGCAGGAGGATTATCTCCGGCTGGTCGAGGCCAGCCAGCAGGGCGACGTGTCGGGCGTAGAGACAGCCCGCCGGGCGCTGATGACCCGCGTCAAGATCGAGGGCAAGCGCATTGCAAGCAAGTACATTGCGCCGCCGCATTCCACCGATTTTGCGATCATGTTTCTGCCTGTGGAGGGGCTGTATGCCGAGGTCATGCGGGACATGGATACCGCTGAGCAGCTTCAACGGGAGCAGCGCGTTGTGATCGCGGGACCCTCCACCTTTGCGGCGTTGCTGAACGCGCTGCAAATGGGCTTCCGCACGCTGGCCATCGAACAGCGCTCCAGCGAGGTCTGGAAGCTGCTGGGCGCCGTCAAGAATGACTTTGGCCGCTTTGCGGAGGTGTTGGAAAAGACGCAGCAGCGCCTGCGGCAGGCCTCCGATTCCATTGACACGGCCTTCACCCGCACACGCGCCATTCAGCGCCGTCTGGGACAGGTTGAGGCGGCGGACGCGGGTCTGTTTGCGCCCGAGGAGCCCACGCTGCCGGAGGCTGAAAACGATACCGATCAGTAAGGAGGATACCCCTATGGCTACCGCCCTCTGGGTACGCACGATCAAGCATCACCGCATGGATTTACAGGCCGTCAAGCCCTGCACCCGTGATGATCCGCAGGAGGCCTTGGAAGAGGCCTGTCATGCGCTGGATCTTCCCAAGCCTATTTGGCTGCCGAAAAATCAGCGCGAATGGGACGAATTCGGTCAGACCCGCTTTCTGCCCGATGCGTTCCTTGAGCATGTGGATTTTCAGCGGCTTGAGATCGAATATATTGACCCCGATGCCAAGAAACGGCGCAGTAATGATCCGCGCAACGCATAATTTCGAAGCTCACGAAAACCCCGGCAGCATAAACGCTGCCGGGGTCTTGCTTATCAATCTTGTGCGCGCCAAGCCGCTTACTCCTTGATCTCCACGACCTCTTCGCCCAACAAACCCGTTACCACATCGTCCAGTACCGCCATGACATAGGGTGCGCCGCGGTCAGTCTTGCTTTGAAGGCGAATCTCATCCTTGCTGATGCGGGTTTCAGGACTCTGCGCCTGCTGCACGATCAGCGTGCAGGGCTCCTTCCCTGCCAGATACAGACCCGCCAGATAGCGGCCGTTGCTGCCGTTCTTGTTGAAGTAGAAGGACTTCACGCCCTTGCCGTTGCGATTCTGCTTTTCAAAGTCACAGCTCAGGATACGTTTGCCGTAGCCGCGTTCACTAAACAGCACCATTTCATCCTTGTCGCCCACCTGTCCGCACCAGACCAACTCGTCGTCCTCGTCGATCTGCATGACGCGCACGCCCGCTGAAATGCGCCCCTGCGTGGGCACGGTATCCAAGCCGAAGCGAATGCACATGCCCTTTCGTGTGAAGAGCAGCATATCATCCCGGGTAAAGGCGGGCTTGACACTCAGCAAACTGTCCCCGGCCTTCAGATTCACGGCGGCGAATTTCTTGCTGCGCACGTCGTAATCGGCAGCGGCGGTGCGCTTCATCATGCCGCAGCGGGTCACGAACAGGAAATCCGGCTCCTTGGCCAAATCCGCCGTGCGGCAGCAGGTGATCCACAGCGGTTCCTCGCCGTTTTCCAAACCGGCCAGCACGCCCGTCAGCAGACTGCCGCGGTCACGGGGCTTGATCTCCGCCAGCGCGTCCACTCGCAGGGGATAGCAGTTGCCCAGATTGGTAAAGAACAGCAGCGTCTCGTCCGTGTCCGTCATGAACAGGAAGCGGGGCTGATCGCTCTTGTCCTCGGACTGCTCCAAGGGCGCCTTGCGATACTGCGCCGGGGCCATGCGCTTGAGCTGACCGCCGCGGGTAAAGGCCACCACGGCCTCCTCGGCGATGGGGGTATCCTCTACCACCACGGTGCTGGCGGGCGCTGCCTTTTCCAGGCTGGTAAGGCGGTCGTCGCCGTACTCATCGGCGATCTCCTGCAATTCGGTACGGATCACGCCCAGCAGCTTCTTCTCGCTTTTCAATATGGCCTCCAAGCGGCTGATAAGCTTGAGCAGGTCCTCATATTCCTTTTTCAGCGCCAGCAGTTCCAAATTGGTCAGACGCTGCAAGCGCATATCCAGAATAGCCTGTGCCTGCACGTCGTCCAGCTCAAAGCGTGCCATGAGGCCCTGCTTAGCCTCCTTGGGGTTCTTGCTGGCGCGGATGAGCGCAATGACCTCGTCCAGATTGTCCACGGCGATCATCAAACCCTGCAAAATATGCGCCCGTGCCTGTGCCTGCGCCAGCTCGTAGCGGGTACGGCGAGTCACAACGTTCTTTTGATGCTCAATGAAGTAATGCAGCATGGACTTCACGCCCATAAGCAGGGGCTTGCCCTCGGCAATGGCCACCATGTTTACGCCGAAGGTAATCTGCAGGTCGCTGTACTTATACAGATAAGCCAGCACCCGCTGGGGGTCTGCGTCCTTCTTCAGCTCAATCACCGCACGCATACCCGTCCGGTCGCTCTCGTCGCGGATGTCATAAATGCATCCAAGGGCCGCCTTCTTCTCCTCGGAGAGCTTCAAAATCTTCTCCAGCATGGCGGCCTTGTTGATCTGGTAGGGTACCTCGGTAATGACCAGCAGCTTGCGGCCCGCCAGACCGTCCTCCACATGCACCCGCGCCCGGAGGATCAGCTTACCCTTGCCCGTTTCATAGGCCTTGCGGATTTCATCGTTGTCGATCAGCACGCCGCCCGTGGGGAAATCAGGGCAGGGCATGTGCTGCATCAGCTCGTCCAGCGTAATGGCTGGATTTTCGATCAGCGCAATGGTGGCGCTGATGGCCTCCCGCAGGTTATGCGGCGGAATATTCGTCGCCAGCCCCACCGCGATGCCGCCCGCGCCGTTGACCAGCAGGTTCGGGAATCGAGCCGGGAGCATGTCGGGCTCCTTCAGGGTATCGTCAAAGTTCAGGCGGAAGGGCACGGTGTCCTTCTCAATGTCTCGAAGCATCAGCAGCGCCAAGGGCGTCATGCGCGCCTCGGTATAACGCATGGCGGCGGCGCTATCGCCGTCGATGGAGCCGAAGTTGCCATGGCCGTCCACCATCGGGCCGCGCATGGAAAAAGGCTGCGCCATGCGCACCAGCGCGTCATACACGGAGGAATCGCCATGAGGATGATACTTACCAAGGCAGTCGCCCACGATACGGGCGCACTTGCGGTGGGGCTTATCGGGACTCAGGCCCAACTCCTGCATGGTGTACAGAATACGCCGCTGCACAGGCTTCAGGCCATCCTCCACCCGGGGAATGGCCCGCTCCATGATAACGTGCTCGGCGTAAGGGATCATGGAGTTGTGCATGACCTCCTCAAGCGAGGATTGGATGATCCGGGAAGGATCGTCCTTGACGATGGGACGCTGGTCGCTGGTTTTCTTCGCCATGGCTTAATTCCCTCCCTGCTGCTGATGCTCAGGCAGCTCAAAGTTATCCTGCCGGTTGAAGTCGGCAAACTGGCTGATGTAATCCTTGCGTGGCTCCACCTTATCGCCCATTAAAATGGTAATCAGGCGGTCTGCCTGTGCCGCATCGTCGATGGTCACTTGCAGCAGCTTCCGCTGGCTGGGGTCCATGGTGGTGGCCCAAAGCTGCTCGGGATTCATTTCACCAAGGCCCTTGTAGCGCTGCAAATTATAGCCCTTGCCCGCAGCCTTGGTGCATTTGCCCAGTTCCTTGTCGTCATAGGCATACCAAATCTTGTCGCCCTTCTGTACCTTGTACAGCGGCGGCATACCGATATAAACGTGACCCGCCGTGACCAGCTCCCGCATATAGCGATAGAAGAAGGTCAGCAGAATGGCACGGATGTGCGCGCCGTCCTGATCGGCATCGGAAAGAATAATAACCTTATTATACTTTAGTGTGGACAGGGTGAAGCCCTCGTCAATGGAGGTGCCCAGCGCCGTAATCAGGCTGCGGAATTCCTCATTGGCCAGCACCTGATCCAGCCGCTTTTTCTCTGCGTTCAGCGGCTTGCCGCGCAGGGGCAGAATCGCCTGAAAGCGGCGGTCACGTCCCTGCTTGGCGCTGCCGCCGGCGGAGTCGCCCTCCACGATAAACAGCTCGTTATCCTCCGGGTGACGGCCCGTGCAGCTGGATAGCTTGCCCACCAGCGGCGCTGCCTCCAGTTGATTCTTCTGCCGGGCAAGATCGCGGGTCTTGCGGCTGGCCTCGCGCACCTGCGCAGCCCGCACGGCCTTCTCCACGATCTTCTGCGCCAGCTCCTGATTCTTCAGATCCTCCAGAAACTCCGCCAGCCGCTGAGATGCGATGGACTCCACCAGCGGACGCACCTCGGTATTGCCCAGACGGCCCTTGGTCTGACCCTCGAACTGGGGATTCTTCACCATGGCGACCATGACGCAGGTCAGTCCCTCGCGGAAATCCTCACCAGAGAGATTGTTGTCCTTTTCTTTCAACGCGCCGATTTTCCGGGCATAATCATTGAAAGCCTTGGTGAAGGCAGCCTTGAAGCCCGTTTCATGAGAGCCGCCCTCGCCCGTGGGGATATTGTTGGCATAGGAGAAGATGTTCTCCGTATAGCCGTCGGTATACTGGAACGCGGCCTTGAAGATCACGTCGTCGCGCTTGCCTTCCAAATAAACAGGCGCATCGTGCAGCACGGTCTTATCCGCGTCCAGATACTTCACGAAATCTACAATGCCGCCCTCGTAATGAAAGACGCGCTCGCGGGTCTCGGGGTTCTTATCCCGCTCGTCCGTAAAGACGATACGCAGACCCTTATTCAGAAAGGCCTGTTCCTGCAGGTGGCGTGCCACCAGATCGCTGTTGAAGCGGATGTCCTCGAAGATGGTATCGTCCGGCAGGAAGCGCACCAGACTTCCGCGCTTGCGGGTATTGCCGACCTTTTCCAGCGGCCCCTGCGGCACGCCGGCCGTGACCTTGCCCTCCGCCGGGTCGAACTTACTGGCGAAGGACATGCGCCAATGTGTCCAATCGCGGAACACATCCACCGTGACCCAGCGCGACAAGGCGTTCACTACGGACGCGCCCACGCCGTGCAGGCCGCCGGAATAGCTGTAATTTTCATTATTGAACTTACCGCCCGCGTGGAGCTTGGTATAAATAACCTCCACGCCGGAGATACCCAGCGTGGGATGCATGTCCACGGGCATACCGCGTCCGTTATCGAACACGCTGGCGGAGCCGTCCTGATGCAGCGTAACCTGAATTTCGTCGGCATAGCCGTTCGCCGCCTCGTCAATGGCGTTATCCAGGATTTCCCACAGCAAGTGGTGCAGACCCCGGCTTCCCGTGGAACCGATATACATACCCGGCCGCATGCGCACCGGGTCCAGTCCCTCCAGCACCTGTATGTTTTTTGCGTCGTAGCTCTGCGCCATGATGCCAACTCCTTCACCGTCATTCAGGCACTTTTTGCCCAAAACCTTGCCAAATCATTCCTTTTCACAAGCCCGCGAATCCCTATTATATCACAAATTTCCAAGAGTCACAAGTGGGAACGAAAGAGGAACTCCGGGGGAGGCGGCTTCTTTGCAAGAAGCCCCTCCCCCGGGCCCTCTTCCGAAGAAAATATGAATAGGAGATTCTGGGGGAGAGGCCGCTTCTCTGAGAGAAGCGCCTCTCCCCCAGACC
>USCW01000062.1 GCA_900553315.1 uncultured Eubacteriales bacterium | reverse complement strand
GTCTTAGAGCGCGGACAAGCGTTGGAACAGCGTGTGAAGGATGTGGAGGCATTTTGGAGGGGCGGGGATTTGAATCCCGCCTCCAATGTTCAGTTTGGAGAGGGGGGCGCAGGGACTTTTTCCGATGGAAAATTGACCACGGGGACCCACGATCCCCGCCGGTCCTATGTCATGCGCACCTTCGTAGAGGCAGGGGCACCGGAGGATATTCTCTGGCAGCATAAGCCTCATGTGGGGACCGATCTGCTTCGGAATGTTGTCAGGCATCTTCGGGAAGAGATTCAAAATCTGGGCGGAGAAGTGCGCTTTGGGCACTGCCTTAGCGGCCTCACTGTGATCGGGGGCCATTTAGAGGGAATCACTGTGGCAGAAGAACAGGGAAAGTATGATCTGCCCTGCGATGCACTGGTTTTGGCACCAGGTCACTCTGCCCGGGATACCTTTCAAATGTTGCGGGAGGCTGGCGCCGCCATGGAGCAGAAGCCCTTTGCCATTGGCGTGCGGATCGAGCATCCGCAGGAGCTCATCAACCGCAGTCAATATGGGCGGTTCGCGGGGCATCCCGCTCTACGGGCTGCGGATTATAAGCTGAACGTGCGTACCCCGGACGGCCGGGGCTGCTACACCTTCTGCATGTGCCCCGGCGGTGAGGTCATCGCGGCGGCTTCCCAGCCGGGAGGCGTGGCGGTCAACGGCATGAGCTATCATGCCCGTGCGGGGGAGAACGCCAACGCGGCGCTGCTGGTGGGCGTGCAGCCCGCCGACTTCGGGGACGATCATCCGCTGGCGGGGTTCGTGCTTCAGCGAAGCATTGAGCAGGCTGCGTTCCGGCTGGGCGGCGGCGGCTTCCGGGCTCCCGCACAGCGGGTGGAGGATTTCCTGCTGCGCCGGACTTCGACGCGGTTTGGGGATGTGACCCCCAGCTATCGCCCGGGCGTGACCCCGGCGAATCTGTGGGACTGTCTGCCGGAGTTTATCTGCGAGGACTTGAAATTGGGCATTACGGGCATGGATCGTCAGCTGCACGGCTTTGCCCTGCCGGACGCGGTGATGACCGGCGTGGAAACACGCTCGTCCTCGCCGGTGCGTCTGCCGAGAAGCGCCCAGCGCATGAGCAATATACTGGGTCTGTACCCCGTGGGCGAGGGAGCGGGCTACGCCGGTGGCATCGTGTCTGCGGCGGTGGACGGCATTGAAACGGCGCTGACTGCGCTGGAAGGGAGTACAATATGATTCGCGGCGTATGCTTTGACATGGACGGACTGCTCTTCGATACGGAATCGCTTGGCACGGATAAAATGAGAGACGCGGTGGCCCTGCAGGGCTATCAGCTGGACGACGTGCCGTGGGAGGAATGCCTCGGTCAGAACGACGCTTCCATCAAGGCGGCGCTGCGCCGCTGGTTTGCGGGCATCGACACGGAGCGCTTTTTCGCGGACTGGTGGCAGTTGATGCTGAAGCACATTCGGGAAAAGGGCGTGCCGGAAAAGGCCGGTGCGCGGGAGGCGCTGGAGAGTCTGCGAGCGCATGGCTTTCGCACGGCCCTTGCCACCTCCAGCAGCGTGGGCACGGTGCAGGAATATCTGGACATCAATGGGTTTGGGCCGTTGTTTGACGTGATTGTGACCGGGGATCGGGTGGCTCACGGCAAGCCTGCGCCGGACATTTATCTGCGGGCGGCGGAGCTTTTGCAGCTGGCTCCCGCGGAATGCGCCGGGGTAGAGGATTCGCTGAACGGCGTGAAGGCCGTCCGTGCGGCGGGAATGCGAAGCGTGATGATCCCCGATCTGCTGCCCTATGGCCCGGATTTTGCTCCCTATGTGGACGTGCGGCTGAACAGTCTGCACGAGCTGCTGGGAGCGCTGGAAGAAAAGGAGTGAATATCCTATGAAAACGGTAACGGAACGGTTCCTTGCTTATGTCGGTTATGAAACGACCTCCTGCGAGGCGAATGAATGCTGCCCCTCCACGCCGAACCAGATGGCATTGGCCCGGGCACTGGTGGCGGAGATGCAGGAGCTGGGCATTGCGGACGCACGGGTGGATGAGCACGGGTATGTGTACGGCACCATCCCGGCCAAGGGTGATCATTCTGCGCGGGTGGGCTTTATTGCTCATATGGACACCTCCGATGCGGTGAAGGGCCCGACCCATCCCCGTATGGTGAAGAATTATGACGGCGGCGCGATCACGCTGGAAAACGGCGTGGTGATCGACGGCTTCGACTTCCTGCCCGGCCTGAAGGGACAGGATTTGATCGTCACCGATGGCACCAGCGTACTGGGTGCGGACGACAAGGCGGGCGTGGCGGAGATCATGACGCTGGCGGCTCGGCTGATGGCTCCCGACGCGCCGGAGCATTGCGCGGTATCCATCGGCTTCACTCCGGACGAGGAGATCGGGCGGGGCGCCGACCTGTTCAACGTGGCGGATTTCCATGCGGACTACGCCTACACGGTGGACGGCGGTGCGTTGGGTGAGCTGGAATATGAGAACTTCAACGCGGCGGCGGCGCAGGTGAAGGTGCGCGGCGTGAACATTCATCCAGGCTCCGCTAAAAATCAGATGAAGAACGCCTTGCTCATTGGCATGGAGTTCAACGGGATGCTGCCCGCATGGGAAACCCCGGCGCACACGGAGGGCTATGAGGGCTTCTATCACCTGTGCGAAATGCAGGGCGACGAAGAGCTGACCACCCTGAGCTATATTCTGCGCGACCACGATGCGGACAAGCTGGAGCAGAAGAAGGAGACCATGCGCCGCATTGCCGCTTACCTGAACCAGAAGTGGGGCGAGGGTACGGTGGAGGTGACCATCAAGGACAGCTACCGCAACATGCGGGAAATACTGGAACCGCACATGGAGATTGTGGACAAGGCGAAGGATGCGTTCGAGGCGTGCGGCGTAACGCCCATTGTGCAGCCCATTCGCGGCGGCACGGACGGCGCGCGGCTGAGCTATATGGGGCTGCTGTGCCCGAACCTGTCCACCGGCGGCTACAATTTCCACGGTCGCAAGGAGCTGATCTCCGTACAGGCCATGGAGAAAATGGTGGACGTACTGATGGAAATTGCGAAAAACGCATAAGGCGTACAGGAAAATTTGGCAGGGGCAGTCATGAGGGCATGGCTGCCCTGCGTTTATGCTGCATTTTCGGCGGGTCGCTCTTGTTTCGGCAGAATCGTCCATGGTATAATCCTTAGGCAATACCGCACAATTCGTTGGCAGCGTAGGCGATGCCTTTTCCGCCATCTGCTGCTTGCAGATTTTTCGATTTACCTCCAGTAAACCTTCAAAATCTGCCATTGCATCTGACGAAAAATTCATTCGCCTCCGCACCAACTCATTTGTGCGGTATTGCCCTTACAAAACGTGTCTTGGAGGAGGCTGGTGTCATGCGTCATTATGCCCTGCTGGGGGAAAAGCTGGGGCACAGCTATTCCGTCCCCATTCATGAGGCAATTTTTCAGCGCACGGGCTGGGCGGCGGAGTACCGTTTGATAGAGATTCCGCGAGGGGAGCTGTCCACGCGTATGGGGGTGCTGCGGCAGGAGCTGGACGGGTGCAACGTGACCATCCCCTACAAGCAGGAGATCATGCCCCTGCTCGATGAGATTTCGCCCTTTGCCCGGCAGGTGGGCGCGGTGAACACGGTACAGTTTGCGGCGGGACGCGCTTGCGGGTACAACACGGACGTGGAGGGCTTCCGTGCCATGCTGGAGCAGCAGGGGATTGACCCTGCGGGAAAGCCGGCCTATGTGATGGGCACGGGCGGAGCCTCCCGGGCGGCGGTGACGGCGCTGCATGATATGGGTGCGGCGCAGGTTGTGCTGGTGTCCCGGCACCCGGCAGGGGAAGAGATCAGCTATGATCGTTTAGCGGAGGTCGGCACGGGGGTGTTGGTGAACTGTACGCCCGCAGGAATGTATCCCCATGAAGAAGGGTGTCCGCTGACGGCGGCGCAGTTGGCAGCGGTGCTGCCTCGGCTGACGGGTGTGGCAGACATGATCTATCACCCGGCGGAGACGGTGCTGACCCGTGCGGCGAAGGCGGCGGGGGTAAACGCCTGCACCGGACTGTACATGCTGATCCATCAGGCGGTGGCGGCGGAGGCGATTTGGCAGGGCAGGACGCTGGGCCGCGAGCTGACGGACGAATTGATGAAGGAGCTGCAACTAGTATGAAGCGTTTTCTGATTTTGAACGGGCCGAACATCAATTTCACGGGCATTCGTGAGGTCGGGGTATATGGTGCGGAGACGTATGCGTCCATTCTGGACTACATTCGCGGCGAGGCAGAGCGCTTGGGCTGCGAGGTGGAATTTTACCAGAGCAATCACGAGGGGGACTTGATTGATGCGCTGCAAAAGGCGCACACGGATGGTCTGGACGGTGTGGTATTCAATCCCGGCGGCTACACGCACACCTCGGTAGCGCTGCACGACGCGATTGCGTCCATTACGCCCCCGGTGATCGAGGTTCACTTCTCGAACATTCAGTCCCGCGAGGGCTATCGTCACGTATCGCTTACAGCACCCGCCTGCCGCGGTCAAATCGCCGGCCTAGGCAAGAAAGGCTACGTATTAGCAATGGAGGCATTGATGTGAGAGAGGGGGAGGGGGTACTGCGGGGGAGGCCGCTTCTCTGCGAGAAGCGCCTTGCTCGTGCTCTCTCTTGAAGAGTGGCTGGGAATAGGCTTGTGCGTTCCTTCGGACTTGTATGCCCATGCGAGTTGGGCGCGATTCCTTGCTGCGGGGCTGTGGTCACGGCGGCTTCTCTGCGAGAAGCGCCTTTCGTGCGCCTTGGAGAGACGGGTTCTGCTGCGCTGCAAATAGATTGATTGCATTTCCTTCGGAGGTGATTCTGCACATGTCATCCCCTATTTCCGCGGTGCTGGCCCGGTCGCTGGAAACGCTGGACGCGCTGCTCTTTCGGGACGTGAACAAGGACATGAACCGTCGGCTGCTGCGGCTCTTCGGCCGGGACGCGGCTGTTTTTTTCGTGGACGGCATGTGTTCCGGGGAGTATTTGCAGCGCTTTGTGCTGCTGCCTGCACAGACGGTGGCGGAGTCTTCCCCTTCGCGGCCCTTGGAGCAGGCGATCCCGCTGGCGCTTCCCGTGACGGAGGTGGAAACGGTTTCGGACTATGAGCAGCTCATTGGTGGGTTGATGGACGGCAAGGCGGTGTTATTAGCGGACGGTATGGCGGCAGCGCTGTGCATTGATATTCGCGCCTATGTGCGGCGGAGCATCTCCACGCCGCTGAATGAGAATGTTGTATTGGGCCCGCACGAGGGCTTCAATGAATCCCTGCGGGACAACATCACGTTATTGCGCCGCATTTTTCACACGCCGCAGCTCATTGGGGAAATGACCACGGTAGGACAGGAAAGCCCGGTGAATCTTTGCGTGCTGTATTTACAGCAGGTGGTCTCGCCCGTCAGCCTGAGCCGGGTGCGGGAGCGCTTGCAGGGGCTGAACTGCGACCACCTCTTGAGCATTGGTGCGCTGGAGCAGCTGATGGAGGATCATCCCTTTTCGCTGCTTCCGCAATGCTTGCTGACCGAGCGGCCCGACCGGGCGGCGTCCTTTCTTTTGGAGGGGCAGATCGTCATATTGATGGACGGTGCGCCGCAGGCGCTGGTGATGCCCATCAATTTTCTGCACGCCTTTCACACCTCGGAGGACACGTCTCTTCGCTGGCCCTACGGTTCTTTCCTCCGCATTGTGCGGTTGACGGGGGCGCTGTTGACGCTGCTGCTGCCGGGGCTGTTTGTAGCGCTGGTGATCTTCCATCCGGAGACGCTTCCTGTGGCGCTGTTGACCTCCATTCTGGAAAGCCAGGCGGCGGTGCCGTTATCCATCCCGGTAGAAACGTTCCTGATGCTTTTAATGTTCAACCTTATCAACGAGGCGGGGACGCGGGTACCGGGGATCGTGGGCACGTCGCTGGGCACGGTCAGCGGGCTGATTTTGGGACAGGCGGCGGTGGAAGCCAATCTGATCCATCCGTTGCTCATCATTGTGGTAGCGGCCAGCAGCTTAGGCAACTACGCTTTGCCGGACTATGAGCTGTCGCTGGCGTTCCGCATTGGGCAGCTGCTTTTTCTGGCGGCGGGGTGCATCGCGGGCATTTACGGCATGGTGGCGCTGACGCTGATTGTGCTGGCGCGGCTCTGTGCGCTGACCAGCTTGGGTGCGCCGTATCTTGCGCCCCTGTCGCCTCGTCGGCCCAGCAACCCAGACCTGCTGCTTAGGCTTCCTCTATGGCGGCAGCGTCTGCGGACGTATCTGGCGAGCCCTGCCGCCATGGATCGTGTTCGCGGCCCCATGCGGAGGTGGAACCGCTCATGAAAGCCGCTCCCTTTGAAACGCACACGCAGGTACACAGCCTCTCTGCCGAGCTGACCCAGCGGCAGGAAGCCGATCGCCGCTGTCTTCGCGCCGAGCTTCGGCTGTACTGCTTTGTAACGTGCATCAGCCAAGGGCTGTCGTCCCTGCTGGCGGAGACGGGGGCGGCGGCGATCTGGCTGGGGCCGCTGTGTCTCCTGCCGGGGCTTCTGCTGCTGGGGCTTGGGGCGCTGTGCAAGCGGCTTACCGCCGCGCCTACGCTGACCGAAGCCTTCCGTGCGGGGCTGCATCCCGCGCTTGCCCGCGTCTGGCAGGGCTATGGCTTTCTGCTGCTGTGCTGGCAGGGAGAATCCCTGCTAACGGACATGGTGTGTCTGTTCACCGAGGGCGTTGTCACGAACGTGGAGCCCTTCTGGATGGCGCTGGTGACGCTGCTGGCGGCACTATGCTGCTGTCAAGAGAAGGGGCTTCCCCGGTGCGTGTGGCTACTGAGATTTCCGCTGCTGGTGCTTGCGCTGCTGCTGCTGGCGGACCTGCTGACCAAGGCGCAGCTTGATTTTCTGCATCCCATCTCCGGGACGGGAGACGCGGTGAATCAGCGGCTCTTCCTTTCTCAGAATGCGCTGGGCTGGCCGCTGTTGCTCTTTGCAGAGCTGCCTCCGGGCACGGGGCAGCGGGAAACAGGCCCCCTGCCGCCGCTGGTGCTTTTCCTGCTGATGCTGTCTGCGGCGGTACTGGCGCTGCCCACAGAATTAGCCATGACCGCGAAAAATCTGGCGGACGCGCTGCTGCTTCCGCTGGTGTTTCTTACGCCCACCAATCGGCTGCTGGCGCTGGTGGGCTGGATGGTGGGCTTGCTGCTGGCGCTGGCGATTTCCCTGCGCCGGGGGACAAGCTTGCTTCGTGCATTGGGTAAGCCGCACCACTCGCGGCCCTTTTATGCCGGGCTGGCGGTGCTGCTATTAGCGTCCCAGATAGCGGGTACCCAGACCCTTCGTCATATTTTGAAGCTCTTGCAGCCATGGCTGCTGGTTCCCGGTGCGGCACTGCTGCTGGCGCTTGTGCCCGGAGCCATCCTTTACCAAAGGAGGCGAAGCGCATGAGGCGCATGATACCGCTGCTGCTGTGCTGTCTGCTGCTGACAAGTTGCGTCTCCCTGCCGGGGGAGGAGCATTCCTTCGCCCTGTGTCTGGGGATACATGCCACGTCCTCCGGCGTGGAGGTGACGGTGCAGCTTCCCAATTACAAGGCCGATCAGGATTACCTGACCCTGAGCGCCGTGGGCGACAGCTTCAGCAGCGCGGTGACGGCGCTGACGGCGGTCAGCCCCAGCCGACTGCACTTCGGTCAGCTTCGTCTGCTGATTTTCTCCGAGGAAACAGCGCAGTCTACGCTGTTCCCACACCTCTTAGGGGAGATCTCCGCAATCCCGGGGCTGCGCCTGAGCGTGATGGTGCTGTTGACAAAGGACGGGATGCCGGAGCTCTTGACCGCGCTGAAGCCGCAGAGCGGCATACGCCTGAGCAAGTATCTGGATACCCAGCTTCGCGCACAGATGGAGTTGGGATTTCTGCCCGGAGAGACGCTGTCGGACATTCGACGCATGGGCAACCGCCGCAGTCCCGCGTTAGGATATGTATCCTTGAAAAAGGAGGGTCTGTCCAGCGCTGGCTTGGCGGGCGACGCAGCGACGCTGAACGCAGGCAGCGCGGGCGACGTACACTTCGGCGGCTGCGGGTTGATCGGTCGTGACGGCTTGCTGCACGGCGAGCTGTCCCTGCAGGAGACGCAGTTGTTGACCATGCTGCTTGGCCGGACGAAAGACCTGCCCTTGGTGCGCCGGGAGGTCGCCGCGAAGCTGCATGTGCGGACGCTTAATTTTTGCGGCCCTACCGACGCGGCCGAGCTGCGACTGACTGCCCGTGCGATGGTGACACAGGGCACGCCCGCCGCCATCGAATCGCTGCTGGAAGCTGAATTAGCCGACCTTTTCGCCCGTCTAGCCGCCGCCGATTGCGCCATCTTCTCAAGCACCCCTACAAACGTAAAAGTCAGCCTATTACCACAAGGGTAATGTGAAGGCGGCTTCTCTGAGAGAAGCCGCCTTCACCACACCCTAAAACAAGAAAACGCGCCCACGCTGCATGGGCGCACAAGTCTGAAAGAAAAACCAAGTCTATTCCCAGCTGCTCTTCGGGAGAGGGGGTCTGGGGGAGAGGCGCTTCTCTCAGAGAAGCGGCCTC
>USCW01000061.1 GCA_900553315.1 uncultured Eubacteriales bacterium | reverse complement strand
CAGCACCGCCGCCACCAGCGTGGCGCACGCGCCTGTGCCGCAGGCCAGCGTCTCACCGGCGCCGCGTTCCCAGACCCGCATGTGGATATGTCCGCGGTTCACGACCTTGGCGAATTCTACATTCGTGCGGTTGGGAAAGATGGGATCATGCTCCACCAGCGGCCCCAGCAGGGACAGATCCAGCGCATCCGGCTCCTCCACAAAAATAACGCAATGGGGATTGCCCATGGATACGCAATGGATACGCAGGTTCATTCCGCCCACTGTCAGGGGATAATTCAAGATCACTTCGCCGGGCAGCTTCACCGGAATGCGGCGGGGATCCAGCTCTGGGCCGCCCATGTCCACACGCACGGAGGTCACGGTATCGTCCTCCACGCGCAGCTGCAATTCCTTCAAGCCGGAGCCCGTCATCAGCGAAACGCGGGTCTTCCGCGTCAGGCCGCGCTCATAGACATATTTGCCGATGCAGCGGCTGGCATTGCCGCACATTTCCGATTCGCTGCCGTCGCTGTTGAAGATACGCATGGCAAAGTCCGCCACGTCGCTGGGCTCGATCAGCACCAGTCCGTCCGCGCCCACGCCGTAATGCGGGCGGCTCATTTCCACGGCCAGCCGCTGAGGCTCACGTACGGTCTCCTCGAAGCAGTTGACGTAGATGTAATCATTGCCGATGCCCTGCATCTTTGTAAATCGCATACTCCCGCTCCTTCCCCATGATACCCAAGTATTATAAACGCTTTTCTGCAAATCGTCCACAGAAAAATCAGGGAAAGTCTGCTTTTTCTGTTCCTTAGCGATTCTTTTTTCCGAAGAAGCCCGCCGCGCGTGGCTTGCATCCGGCGGGCATCCGTGTTATCCTATTTATAATTCTGATAAAAAGGAGCCGCTAATGTCTGCAAAGTATTTGATGATCGGCGAAGTGCTGCGCCCTCAGGGCGTGCGCGGCGAGGTGAAGGTGAAGCCCTATGCTGCGGAGCCGGAGATGTTTTTAGACTGGACGACGCTGTATACTAGGAAGGGGGAGGAATATCAACCTCATCCTGCCCGCTGCTCCCGGGTGCATGACGGCTTTGCATATGTGACGCTGGGGGATGCGGAGACCCGCGAGGCCGCCGAGGCCCTGCGCGGCACAGAATTGTGGATTGACCGGGCGCACGCGGCTCAGCTGCCGGAGGACGCGGTGTATATTTCCGAACTGATCGGATGCAAGGCCGTGAACGCGGCAGGGGAGGAGCTGGGCGTGCTGACCGATGTGCTGCAATATGGCTCGGTGGACACCTATGTTTTCAAGACGCTGCGGGGGAATATGATGGCGCCTGCCCTGAAGCGGGTGTTCACGGACGTGGACATTGACGCGCAGGTCATTCGCGTTGATACCGATGCGCTTGCCGAGGTGGCTGTCTTTGAAAATTAAGATTCTGACCATTTTTCCGGAGATGTTCGAAAGCGTGATGAACGCCAGCATTTTGGGACGCGCCCGGGAGCAGGGGCTCATCACGGTGGAGTGTATCGACATTCGTCCCTTTTCCGACCGCAAGCACAAGAACACCGACGATTATCCCTTCGGCGGCGGCGCGGGCATGGTGATGATGGCTCAGCCCATCATGGCGGCGATGGAGACCGCCATGGGGGAGAACTTCCACGGAAAACGCATTTTCATGGGACCACGGGGAAGCAGGCTGACCACTGCCAAGGCCCGGGAGCTTTCGCAGGAGCAGAAGCTGATCCTGCTGTGCGGCCATTATGAGGGCGTGGATCAGCGAGCGCTGGATATGTGCATTGACGAGGAGATCAGCATCGGGGACTATATTCTCACCGGAGGCGAGCTGGCGGCCATGGTGCTGGTGGACTGCGTGAGCCGGTTCATTCCCGGCGTGCTGGGCTCCAGCGAAAGCCCGGAGGAGGAAAGCTTCTCGGACGGGCTGCTGGAATATCCCCAGTACACTCGCCCTCGGGAGATCGCGGGTATGGAGGTGCCGGAGGTGCTGCTGAACGGCGACCACGCGAAGATTCGTGCGTGGCGGCGGCAGGAATCCCTGCGGGCAACGCTGCGCTTCCGCCCCGATCTGCTGGAAAGCGCTCCCCTGACGGACAAGGAGCGGCGCATGGTGGAGGAGATGAAGGACGCATGTTCACAAGAAAGCTTGTCGTGATCCTGGTGCCGCTGCTGCTGGCAGCGGCCTTGTGCTGGATTTTTCCGCTGCTGGGCGGGCTGGGCTTTTTCAGCAACGTGACCCGCGGACTGCTGCTGGGCGGCGTGATGGCGCTGCTGCTGCCGCTCAGCGGTGCGGGCAAGCGGAAGGAGCCCTTCGGTCACCTGCTGTGGGTGCCGGCGCTGCTGCTGGCGCTGACGGTAGGGTATCAGTACGGTGCGGCCGCCTTCGGCTGGCGGGTGCCGATGCTGTCCCTGCTGGCGACGCAGAACGGACAAGTGGTGCTGGTGGAGTGTGCCTTTGTGGGCTACATGACCGTCACCTGTCTGCGGACACGGCGCTGACCGCAAGACCATACAAAAGGAGCCTGAATGACGATGAAAAAGCACGCTTCCTTTTCCGGGGCGCGTCTGCTGCTCTGCCTGCTGGCGCTGGTTCTCTTCGGATGCAGCGCGGCGGCGTATCTGCTGGATACGCGCATCAGCGAGAGCACCTATGCCTACGTGGGCAAGCACACCTCCGGCGTGGGGCAGCTGACGGAGAACGCCGTTACGCAGACCTTCACCGCCACGGAGAATCACCTTGCCGCCGTGGAGGTCATGTATTCCAATTATAATAAGAAGCCGCAGAGCGGCACGCTGACGCTGTGGCTGCTGGACAGCGAGGGGCTTGTGCGGGCTGGGGAGACCTACGAGGTGGCCGAGCTGCGGAACAATGCCTTCATTCGTCTGCCTCTGACGGAGACACAGAACGGCTCTGCCGGGCGGACCTACACCCTCCATGCGGTCAGCGACTGTACCGACGGCAAGGGCGTGACCCTGCGCATGGGCGCACGGGAGGCTGACGCACCTGCGGGCGTGCTGACGCTGGCGGACGGTACGGTGGATGAAGAAAACTTCCTGAACCTGCGTGCCGTCTATACCACTGTCAGCTATGGCTGGCAGGGCTGCTACGTGCTGGCGGCGTTGGGCGTGTGCGCTTTGTTATGTCTGCCGCTGGCGGGAAAGGAGCGGAAACATGCGTAAGAAGCATCTGGGTCTGCAAGTGCTGCTGGCATTGTTGCTGACCGCTGCGGTGATTTTCGGCGTGGAGGGTGTTTGCAATCTGCCCCTGAATCGACTGCCGGAGGGGCAGCGGGGCGAGATCACCCTTGATCTGTCCGGCGCTGTAGTCACGGCTCCTGCGGCGGAGGACGGTCTTGCGGAAGAAGACTATGACGAGCTGGACGATCTTGATGACCTTGACGAAGTAGATGATATAGACGATCTCGGCGAGACGGATGAACCGGCGGAGGAAGCCGTTCCCGTGTCGGACACTTTGAATCTTTCCGGTGCGGCTTATGCCGATCTGGACTGGCAGGGATACGTGCATCAGCTTCGCTTGGAGGGCACGCCCAGCAGTGATTCCGCCAACACCGGCGTGAGCTACACGGTGGACTGCACGCTGACGGACGGCTCCGTTGTGACCTATCACAGCATTTTTTCCACTGCCGTGGACGCGGACAATGTAGCCGTTGATAAGGAGATTACCCATCTGCGGGTGCAGTTCCATGACGGCGGCGCGAATTTGACGGGTATCGTGGTGGACAACGCGGCACGGATGCAGCCGCGGCGAATGCTGTTCAGCGGACTGATTGCCGCGGCGGTGTGCCTGCTGTGGCTCCTGCGGGAGTTGATTGGCCGCAAGCCGGAATACGGTTTCCTGATTGTGGCGCTGTGCTGTGGCATTTTCCTGTGCGTGGCGCTGCCGCCTTTCTCCGGGCTGTCCTACGACGACCAAATTCACTTCGACTATACTTGGGCGGTTTCGTGGGGCAAGGAGGTCAAAATGACCGATAGCGCGGAAAGCCTGACTTCCTTCAGCTGGTCCTATCAGGACGGGGACAGCATCATGGATCCTGCGGATACGGCTGCCGACCATGACCGCCTGATTGCTGTGCTGGATCGACCCGAGTCCAATGAGATCAACGAAAATAGCCGTACCTATGAGAACCAATGGCGGCTGATGTTCACGGGCTATGTTGCGGAGGCGCTTGGCTTGTGGCTGGGACGTGTGCTGGGACTGCCCATGAGCGGACAGGTGATACTGTGCCGCTTGGTGGGAATGCTGGCTTATGTGCTGCTGTGCTTCGCGGCTATCCATAAGCTGAAACGCTTCAAGCTGACCTTCGCGGCGCTGGCGCTGATGCCCACGCCCATGTTTATGGCCTCCAATTTCTCCTATGACCCGCTCTGCACGGGCTTCTGCTTTCTCGGCGCGGCGCTGGCCATTGACGCGATGATGGATCGCAATACCCGCCTGAGCTGGCAGCGCCTGCTAGTCATTTTCGTGTGCTTCCTGCTGGCCAGCACTATCAAAGCGGTGTATGCGCCCATGCTGCTGCTGGTGCTGCTGCTGCCGCGAAGCAAGTTCGCCTCGAAGCAACAGGCGGTGTATGTGAAGCTGGCGGCGGTGCTGGTCATGGGACTGGCGGTGGGCGGCATTCTGCTGAACATCTCCGGGGACATCAACGCCTTGCAGGATTCCCGGGGCGACGGCGCGGATTCCGTGGCGCAGGTGGCTTTTATTCTGTCCCACCCGCTGACCTATTTGGTGTATTTCTTCAAGGCTATTTTTGATAACTTTGAGCATTACTTTCTGTCTACTGACCGCAACCTGTGGGGTTATATCGGCGGCATGGGCGGAACATGGTCCCTGCTGGGGCTGGGGCTGATGCTCTTCACCTTCTTCACGGACAACGACCCCGCCATGAATCAGCGGCTTTCATGGCAGCAGCGCGTCGGCGTACTGCTGGTGGGCGGCGTGACGGTGGGACTGATGTTCACGTCCATGTATGTGGGCTATTCCGCGGTGGGCTCCAGCAGCTTCGGCGGCGTGCAGGGGCGCTACTTGCAGCCGATTCTGCCGCTGCTGTTCCTGATCCTGAGCCCCAACGGAATTAAGAATGAAATGAACAAAACCCGCTGGCATCTGTGCTTCTGCTTAGGCAATCTGACGATTTTGATGCTTGCCTGCGGTCAACTGGTGCTGACGAACCTGATGCGCTAAGGAGGATGATGCGCCATGAAGCATTGCTTTGCCGTTTGTGCCTACAAGGACAGTCCTTACCTGACGGAATGTCTGGATTCCCTAAAGGCGCAGGAGAGCCCTTCGCCCATTCTGCTGTGTACTGCTACGCCTTCCGCCTATCTGGAAGAGACGGCTCGGGCCTACGACGCGGAATATCACGTGAATCCCGACCATCCCGGCATCGGCTCGGACTGGAATTTCGCGTTGGCCTGTGCCAAGGCGGCGGGGTATGATCTGGTGACGCTGTGCCATCAGGATGACCTGTATCTGCCCAGCTATGGTGCGGCGGCGAAGAAGGCTGCGTGTCCGGAGCTGCTGATCTACTTCTCTGACTACGGCGAGCAGCGCGGCACGGAGACGGTCACGAAGACCCGTCTGCTGCGCATCAAGCGGCTGCTGCTGTGGCGGATGCGCGTGAAAGCGTTTCAGACCAGCCGTTTTATGAAGCACCGCACGCTGGCCATGGGCGACCCCATTTGCTGTCCTGCCGTGACCTTCAACCTGAACCGTCTGCCCGTGCCGTTGTTTCTCACGGACATGACCACCAGCTTGGATTGGCAGACGTGGGAGCGCGTCAGCCTGATGGATGGCCGCTTCGCCTATGATCCGGAGGTGCGGATGCTGCACCGTATCCATGTGGGCTCCACCACCACGCAGGTGCTGGAAAAGGGTGGACGCCAGCCGGAGGATTACGCCATGTTCCGCAAGTTCTGGTGTGCGCCCATTGCGAAGCTGCTGACCCGCTGGTACAGCACCAGCGAAAAGAGCAACAAGGTCTGATTTTTTGTATGCATAAGTGAATATTCTGCGTAAAAGAGGCGCTGCGGTGCATAAACTCGCAGCGCCTTTTTACAGCGTGGGAAGCTCGAGAAAGCAGCGCTTCTGCATTTGCGACAGGAAGGAAGATGCGGATGTAAATTGCGGGAAATCCTTGAAATTAGTCGTTTTGTCTGCACGAACAGCCGTTTTGGACAATTCAAGACGACTTGAATAGACATCGCAAAAAAAATCGGAAAAATCTTAAAAAAGGGGTTGACATTCTGTATGAAGTGTGTATAATAATGCACATCACCTGAATAAATTTACGGGAGGCAATCAAGATGAAAAAGATATTTGCAATGATTCTGGCGCTGAGCATGATGCTGTGTGCGGTCGCTTCCGCAGAGGGCACGCTGGATGCGATTAAGGCGAAGGGCGAGCTGGTCATCGGCACCGAGGCCACCTACGGCCCCTATGAGTTCCTTGATGATAATTCCAACCCCATTGGCTGCGACATTTGGCTGGCTCAGAAGATTGCCGATGAGATCGGCGTGACCCTGAAGGTTACGGACATGAACTTCGACGGCATCATCCCCGCTGTGCAGGCTGGAAGCGTTGATCTGGGTATTGCGGCCTTCACCGTGAACGCCGAGCGTGCCAAGGTTATCGACTTCAGCCACCAGTATGAGCTGAGCGAGCAACTGTTCATCGTCAAGAAGGGCAACGTTGATCTGTACGCTACCAAGGAAAGCCTGGCGGGCAAGAAGGTTGGTGCGCAGATGGGCACCGTGCAGTCCGAACTGATTACCAGCGCTCTGCCGGATTCCGAGCTGTTCGAGCTGGACACCTATCCGAATCTGGCCATGGAGACCGTGAACGGCAACATCACCGGCTTCGTGTGCGATGCTGCGGTGGGCGAAGGCATGGTCGCCCAGAATGATAACCTTGAGATTGGCAAGCTGACCTTTACCGCCGAGGAGGCTTCCTTCGGCAAGGCCGCCATTGTGGCTAAGGGCAACGATGATCTGATGGAAGTTGTCAACAAGGTGATCGATCAGGTGGTGGAGGATGGCTCCTACCTGAAGGCTTTCGACGAGTATAACGCCATCTGGGCTCCCTCCGAGCAGTAAGCGTTTCCTGCATAGGGCTTCTTTACCGGAAAGCCGCATGGTCGGCTTTCCGGTTTCGTCCTGTTCATCGGTTTTGTCTTCCTTGAAAGAAACACACCTGATGCGGAAGGAGTAATGTCATGCAATTTCTGGAAACCATGGGGAATATGATCACAAAATACAGCGGTTTTTTCATCGAGGGTGTTGAAAACACGCTGATCCTTTCCTTTTTCACCGTTTTGTTCGGCGCCATTCTCGGTACGCTGATGGCCATGGCACGCATGAGCAAGTTTGCGCCTCTAAAGTGGCTGGCGACGGCATATATCGAGTTCTTCCGCGGCACGCCGCTGATGGTGCAGTTGATGTTCATCTTCTATGGTCTGCCCATGATCGGCGTGACCTTCCCCACGGTGAGCTTTATTCCGGACTTCGATCGCTTTGCGGCGGGCGTGGTCGCCATGAGCCTGAACAGCTGTGCCTATGTGGCGGAGGTGATCCGTTCGGGCATTCAGGCGGTGGACAAGGGACAGAGGGAAGCGGCCCGCAGTCTGGGCTTCCATCACAAGCAAGCCATGATTCTGGTCATTCTGCCCCAGGCGGTGCGGAATATTCTTCCCGCGCTGGGCAATGAGTTTGTGACCATCATCAAGGAGTCCTCCATTGTGTCCGTCATCGGCATTGCCGACCTGATGTACCGCACCAAGGGCGTGATCGCCAAGACCTACAACAGCTTGGAATGTTTGGCGATTGCCGCACTGATTTACTTTGTCCTCACCTTTGTGGGTGGCCGGCTGATTGCGCTGATGGAAAGGAAGATGGCTCATGGCAGGAAATAACATGATTGAGGTACGCAACCTGACAAAGCGCTTCGGTAAGCTGACGGTGCTCGATGACATCAGCACGTCCTTTGCGTCCAAGGAAGTGGTCAGCATTATCGGCCCCTCCGGCGGCGGCAAGAGCACCTTTCTGCGCTGCTTGAATTTGCTGGAAACGCCCACCTCGGGACAGATTGTATTTGACGGTGTAGACATCTGCGATAGGAAGGTAGACATTGACCGGCATCGGCAGAAGATGGGCATGGTGTTTCAGCAGTTCAATCTGTTTGAGAACATGAATGTGATGAAGAACCTGACCATTGCGCCGATGAAAATTCTGAAGATGCCAAAGGACGAAGCGGAGGCGAAGGCGGAGGAGCTGGTGCGCCGGGTAGGCTTGGCGGACAAGCTGACTTCCTTCCCGAGTCAGCTTTCGGGCGGACAGAAACAGCGCATAGCGATTGTGCGTGCGTTGATGATGAATCCCGAGGTGATGTTATTTGACGAGCCGACCAGCGCACTTGATCCGGAGATGATCGGCGAAGTGCTGAACGTGATGAAAAATCTGGCGGATGAGGGCATGACGATGATCGTGGTCACGCATGAGATGCGCTTTGCCCGCGAGGTCAGCAGCCGCACCCTTTTCCTTGACGGTGGTCATATTGAGGAAGATAAGCCCTCTAAAGAGCTCTTCGCTCATCCCGAAAGCCCCCGTCTTATCAGCTTCTT
>USCW01000060.1 GCA_900553315.1 uncultured Eubacteriales bacterium | reverse complement strand
TCGCAAAGCCGCCAGACGGGCTCCGTCCTTTGGTCGTGCCCGCAGGCACGAAATCCCGCGTCCGCAGACGCGGCCCCCAAAGGCTCCCTCCGCAGAGGGAGCAGTCATGCGCTTCGCGCATGACTGAGGATACTCCCCCTCCCGCCTTTTTGTTACATCCCCTTTCTTGACAAACATCTCCCCGTTCCCTATACTGAAATCAGCTTATATTTGATAATTTTATCACGATTCGAGGAGGTTCAACCATGAAACGCCTTCTATCGCTGCTTCTGTCTTTGCTGCTGGTATGCAGCATTGCGTACCCCACTGCACTTGCATCCCAAATGATCGACACATCCGACGCAGGTACGCTGCGCCTTTACAGCGCGGATGACACGATACTCGCGCAGGGAGATCGGCTGTACCGTTGGGACGCGTCCGCACAGACGCTTGCTGCGCTAACCCTGCCGGAAGATGCGAGACTTTCCCTGCTGGCCAGCGACGGTGCGACATTCTATGGTCTGGATGCCGCTGGAACGCTTTTCATTCTGACCTTGACGGGCAATGAAGTCGCATTGACACCGCTGGCACAGCTTGACTTTGCAGATGCGGAGCTGACCGCACCGCGTCAAGCGCTGGTGTCGCAGGGAAATCTTTACGTAATAGACGACCCAAGCTGGGGCGATCCCGATCAACCTACGCCCCTGTGGCGGTTTGCGCTGGATACCGGCGAAGGAACGCTAGTTACGAGGGCGGGAACCATAGCCCAGTTGGTATTGGGGGAAGCCTGCTGCTATGCGCTGACCTATCAAATGGGTGTACCCATGCTGAACGTTTTTGATTTGAATACGGGAAAAGCAGGCGCATCAATTTCTTTGCCAAAGGACTGCGACCCGGCGGGGCTGGCTTGGGACGCACCTCAAAAGGCCCTGCTGTTGGTCAGCCATGGCAGCATCTACCGTGTCGGAGAGAACCACGCTCCTGCGCTCGTGGGCTATGCGTCCGTGCGGATGACCTCTGCGGAGGCCTCCGCCGCAGTAGATAGCGCCGGGCAGTATCTGCTTGCCGCCAGCGACCGTCTGCTGGTCTGCGGCATCGGCGACGCGGCGGCAGATGTGCCCCTGAAGGTCTGCGCCAATCTGGAATGGCCCGATGCGACGGGCGTGCGGGACTTCCAGCAGAAAACAGGCGTCATGATCGCCTATCAGGACAATGTCCTCACAGACAGCGCGGACTATTTGACAAGCTTTCTTTCCGGCGACCCGCAGGACGTTTATACGGCGGATGATCCCGCCCTCCTGCGCGCCCTGATGGAAAAGGGTTACTGCCTTGACCTGAGCGGCAGCGAAACCATTGCGGCGCTGTTCGACGGCATGGAGCCGTCCATCGCCGCTTCGATGATGAAGGACGGCCGCATTTACGCCGTACCGCACGCGGTCTCCTTCTCACGCAGCTGTGTCGGCTACAGCCCGGAGGTCATGGCGGAGCTGGGGCTGACGGAGGACAAGCTTCCCCGCACCATCGGCGATTTCATGGATTTTCTGACCGAGCACGCCGATGACACGGCGTTAGAAGAGCAGGGCATGGCGCTGTTCCAGCCCTTCTGGGGCTTTTCCTCCCTGCGGGAAGCGCTGCTGAACATGATCGTGGAGCAGCAGTTCTTGGCCTGCGAGGCGCAGGGCGAGGCGCTTCATTTCGACGGGGACGAACTGCTGACCCTGCTGAATCAGTTGGATCAGGTCACGCCGCTGCTGCCGGAGGTTCCTACATTTGATACAAAGTGCTTGTTCAATGCCAGCGATTACACGCCGCTGAACGACAACAATGGAGGCTGTGACGGCTACCGCCTCTGGGGCTTCAGCCTGAGCGAAGACACGCCCGCGTATCTGGGCGTGAACGTTCAGCCGCTGTTCGTCTATGCGGGCGCCGAACAGCCGGAACAAGCGGTGCAGCTGCTGGAAAGCATGGTGGAGCATCTCGACCTGACGACCCGGGCCACGCTCCTGCCTGACGCACGTCAACCTGTCGAGAACCCCGATTACGCCGCTTATGCCGAGTCCTACGCTGCGGACAAGGCCCGCTATGAATCGCTGATCGCCGCCGCGTTGGACGAGGGGGAGCGCCGCCGACTACAAGACTTGTGGCAGGAGGACGAAGCCGACTGGCAGCGTCGGCTGACCCAAGGCCGCTATCTCCTTTCTCCCGAAACGATTGCCGCCTATACAGACTTCGCGCCCCAGCTCTGCCCGCTGCGGGAAGTTTCCATGCTGACAGCGGAGTCCGGCTTCTCGGCGCTGCATCATCGCTTTCTGGATGGTCAACTCTCCGCGCAGGAATACATGCAGGCTGTGCAGCGGGTTCTGCGCATGATGGCCTTGGAAGAATAAGTGTTCCTTTCTCGCCTTTCGTGCTATAATCAAAAGGCTGAAAAGAACGCTTCGGAGGGGGAATTCTCCCTTCGTTTGGAAAGGATGAACTGCGAATGCGCTGTCGCTGCAAGAAATGCCCTACCTATATGGTACAGGCGGAAAGTGAGCATCTGGGCTGTGTATGCCCGGAGTGCGGCTATCGCTGCACGGACTGTCTCGGCACCAATACCGTGGTGCAGAAGGAAGACTTGTCCCGCTTGGCCTTTGACCCGCGCTTCACGCCAGAGGCGCTGGCTCGTGCCTTTGAGGACGAGGAGGGCGAGGAAGAGGACGACTTTGGCCGTGACCCGTGGTAAACCTGTCCGAAGGAGGCGCTGACCATGGATCGGGTGATCCTGCATTGCGACTGCAATAATTACTTCGCCTCGGTGGAGCTGCTGGAGCGGCCCGACCTGCGGGAACTGCCCGTGGCGGTGGCCGGCGATCCGGAGGGTCGGCACGGCATCATTTTGGCAAAAAATCAGCTGGCGAAGAAATACGGCGTGAAGACCGCCGAAACGATCTGGCAGGCCCAACGCAAATGCCCCGGGCTTATTTTGCTGCCGCCGCACATGGAGAAATACAAGGCCATCAGTCAGCAGATCAATGCCATTTATCTGGATTACACCGATCAGGTCGAGGCCTTTTCCATTGACGAAAGCTGGCTGGACGTGACCGGCAGTCAGCATCTTTTCGGGGACGGGCGCGTCATTGCGGACACGCTTCGCAGGCGCGTTCGGGAGGAGATCGGCATCACGATCTCCGTAGGCGTGAGCTGGAACAAAACCTTTGCCAAGATGGGCAGCGATTACAAAAAGCCCGATGCGACCACGGTCATTACCCGCGAGAACGTATCGGAGCTTTTATATCCCCTGCCGGTGACGGATCTCATTTTTGTGGGCGAGAGCGTCGGGACAGCGCTGGCGCAGCACGGTGTGCGCACCATTGGCGATCTTGCGTCGCGGAGCCGCGAGGAATTAGAAGCGTGGCTGGGCAAGAGCGGCGAAGGTTTATGGATCGCCGCGCAGGGCTTAGACAGCAGTCCCGTGAAGCGCTACGGGGAGCGCGACCCGGTGAAGAGCGTGGGCAACGGCATGACCTATCCGCACGATCTGGTAGGCCGGGAGGCGTGCATTACAGGCCTAGCCCCGTTATGCGAACGGGTGGGTGCGCGTCTGCGGGCGCAGGGCCTGAAATGCGGCACGCTGACGCTGCAAATCAAGGATCCGCGCCTGAAGGTGATCTCCCGGCAGAAGCCCATGGAGCCGCCGACGAACCTGACGCGTTCGCTCTTGAAGGGAGCCATCTCCCTTCTAGAAACCTCGTGGCCCCCGGAGGCTCCTGTCCGTCTCTTCACCGTGACTGCCGGAAATCTGATGCCCGAGGATGCGCCCGTTCCAACGCAGCTTTCCTTTCTTGATGCTCCCCCCGTTGAAGACCCCCGCCAGCGCCAGCTGGAAAAAACCGCCGATCTCCTTCGCCAAAAATTCGGCGCTAAAGCTCTAAAAACAGGGAGAACGCTAAATGAATAAATGCAATGAATAAATGCGAGGGAGGGTGCTTTTCTATCAGAAAAGCACCCTCCCTTTCAGTACCCCGTTACTCCCCCTTCTCGTTTACTTTTACGCCGTTTACTTCTACGTCGCCGTCGGCTAGGATGAGGATATAGCGGCGACCGTCAATGATGCGGGTCTCGATGAGATTGGTGCGCTCGGGATCGACCTGAATGGAAACGCTGGGGGTGCTCACCTTGAATTGCTTGGGCGAGATCATGTTCACCGCGGGCAGCTCCGCTCGTTCGCCGAACGTCTCCTGATATTTCTCCTCAAAGGCCGCCGTGCGCTCCGGACTTACGCCGCATTCCTCCAGCACCTTCTTCACCTCGGGCGCGGAAAGCGTCAGCGGCTCGGCCGTCTTGTCCGCCTTCTGCTCTTCGATCATGCCGCAGAGCGTCTCGTGCACCGTCTGCACCACGTCCAGACTGCACTCCTCTTGAAGCGACTCCTCCAGCACCGCCTGAAAGCTCTCCTTCTGCTCCGCCGCCGTCATGCCGGGCTCCGCCTTGAATACACAGTCCAGAAAATCCTGATGCAGATCGCCCGCGTCCCGCGTGAAATACATGGCCCGGTTGATGTTCGCGCCGCGCTCCTCAAAGGCCGGGAACATAAAGCCCAGCTCCGGCAAGCCCACCACCCAGTCCGACTCGCGGCTGTGGAACTCGCTTTCCGCCGCAAAGTACCGCAGGGCGGGCTTCGACTGCTTCACCGGACACATAGCGCAGAGAATATAATTCAGGATCGAAGACGACCGCTCCCGGTCGCTCTCCCCGTTGTTGTCCCGGTGAGGCACGTCATAGCCGTCGTGCATCAGCAGCAAAAGATAATTGTCCGCCGCCTGCTGCTCCTCCACCGACTGCGCATGATGGGCAAACTTCGCCTGTACATACGCCACCGCCTTCTGGAAGAACTCGCCCACGGCCTCCTCATCCGCCAGCGCCGAATCACACAGGCGCGTCAGCAGACGATGCTCCGCCCCGTTTTCCACCTGCTCGCTGGTGAAGTCCACGGGAAGCAGATTCTGCCCCGCCGTGCCCGACAGACAGCGGCGGAAGATCGCCATATATTTCTCGTTTTCCTCCTGCGGCATAGCGCCCACCGGCTGTGCAAAGCTTGCAATCACCCGTCCGTCGCCGGAAATATAGCACCCGCACAAAAGCGTGGGGTTCCGCCGATCCGGGTTCAGTCTTCTCTTGATTTCCGATAAATCGCGCTGATTCATATCCAACACCTCCACGGGCATTATAACATAAACGAACAAGCCACGCGAGACACGCCTTTGGGGAAAACTCTCAAAAGCGGTGCGTATACCAAAACAGGGGACTTCCTGAAAAAGAAGTCCCCCGTCCTGCCTTATCTATTTACTTCTTACTTCACTTCTACGGCTTCACCGTTGCGAAGGCGGGAGGTTTCAGCGGCCTCGCAGACAAGGTGACTCTCGATGGAGCGGGTCAGTGTCGTCATGCGAGTGGAATCGCCCTCCTCGCCGCGAAGCAGGGAAAGCAGATCGCGCACAATGCCCTCGTCGCCGCCGCCGTGACCGAACGCGTCCCCCGGCGTGCGCAGATCCAGCTTCTGCACCTCGCCGCCAAAGGGATGGATCTCGATCGTCCGACGCGCAAGATCGCCGTAAATGTCGCCCTTTGTGCCCATCAGGTGAATCTCTCGACCGCCCTGCGCCGTGAATGCGCACATCGTAAAGGAAATCGTCGCGCCCCCCTCCAAGAGCAGATTCACCACCTGATGATCCACCACATTGTTGTCGCAATGATACACACAGCGGCCATAGGGGCCTACGCGCAGGGCTTCCTCAAGTCCCTCCCGGGTCGGCTCCTGGCACAGCACGTTCAGCGGCCAATCCCGCTCCCCCGCGTCGTAGCGGCCCAGATAGAACTTCGGCGCGCTGTACAGGCAATCATCCTTGTGCGGGCAGTCCAGACAACGTTCCGTCGCTCCCTCGGGCGCGTTCTCCGGCCTGAACCACGTCAGACTGCCAAAGGAGGACACCGTCTTGCAGCGCTTGCCCGTCAGCCACAGGAGAATATCCATGTCGTGGCAGCACTTTTGCAGGATCATAGAGCTGGACGTGCCGCTGTTGCGCCAGTTGCCGCGCACGAAGCTGTGCGCCTGATGCCAGTAGCAGACCTTCTCAATGGCCTGTACAGAAACAACCTCGCCGATGGTTCCTTCATCCAGAACGGCCTTTAGGCGGCGGTAAAACGGCGTATAGCGCAGCACATGACCTACGATGACCTTGCACCCCAGCTTCTCTGCCAGCGCCGCCAGCTCGCGGCACTCGTCCATGCTCGGGGAGACCGGCTTTTCCAGCAGCAGATCATAGCCCTTCAGCAGCGCCGTCTTCGCCTCGCGGTAATGATCCTGATCCATGGTGCAGATGAAGGCCGCGTCCGCCAGCTTTTCCTGCGCAAACATCTCCTCCGCGCTGGCGAAGCAGCGATCGGCAGGAACGTTGTACTTCTTCGCCGCGCGCTCCACCCGGTCGGGCAGGATATCCGCCACGGCGACGATCTTCATTTCGTCCGGCGCTTCGTCCGCATACCGGGCATACGCGTCCAGACCGCGGGAGCCCAAACCAGCAATCGCTACGGTGATCTGTTTCATTCAGGTTCATCCTCTCTGTTTATGTTCGTTCTGCTTCGCGATCCATGAAATATTTCGCCGCGCCGATCATGCCGGCGTCGTTGCCCAGCACGGCGCGTTCGATATGCAATCCCTCGGCAAAGCGGGGCATCACGCCCGCCAGCACCCGCGCACGCAGGGGCTTCAGCAGCAGCTCCTCCTGCGCGCTGACGCCGCCGCCGATCAGCACCAGCTCCGGGTTGAAAATATGCACCAGCCCGGTGACGCCCGCAGCCACGTCGTCCAGCCAGCCGTCCAGCGCAAGCCTCAAAAGCGGATCGCCCTGCGCCGCGCCCTCGAAGATCATGCGGCCGTTCCATCCCGTGTGGCCCGTCTGCCGCTCCGCACGGGCGATCAGCGCCGTGGTCGAGGCATATTCCTCCAAGCAGCCGCGCTTGCCGCAGGGACATGCCCTGCCATCTTGATATAGCGTGAAGTGTCCCAGTTCTCCGGCGATGCCGCGAGCGCCGCTGTAAAGTCTGCCGTTCAGGATCAGCCCGCCGCCCACGCCGGTACCCAGCGTCAGCATAACGACCTCTCGATAACCTCTCGCGCCGCCCGTGAAGGCCTCGCCCAGCGCCGCCGCGTTAGCGTCGTTCAGCGCCCATACGGGCGCCTGCAGCGCCGCCTCGGTATCGGCCTTGAGCCGTGCGCCCTCGTAGTGGGGAATCTTCCCGTTCGTGCCGATAACCACGCCATGCTCGTCGTCAATCTGACCGGTAGCGGAAATGCCCGCACCCTCGACGGCGGTATTCTCCCGTTGAAGAAACGCCTTAGCCGCTGACGCACGAAACTCCCTCAAGCAACACCCCGAACTCCGCTCGTGTGCCCCCCTCCTCCCCCAATAAAGTATACAAAAAAGGCCTCCGATTTCTCGGAGACCTCACACGTGCGGGAAACAGGACTTGAAGTCGGAGACGGCTGTAAATAGTGTGCATTTCTGTATAATCCGGTTTAATTCTAAAGCCAATTAACACAAAAACAGTAAATATCATGCACTCTGATAAAACCCTGATTGGGGTGGAGGTTGGGGTGGAAACCAACACCTGGAGATGATCTGCTGAGATGCGCTGTTTGACTGGTGCAGAAGCAAACACACATCAAAAAGCGAAGCGAAGGAGGTCATCATCATGACAAATCTGAAAAAGGAAATCATCGAGAACGGCATTCATTATACGCTTCATGGAGACTATTATTTCCCCGATCTGGATCTCCCTGAAGGTTCCAGACAATCCATCGGCCACTACGGCAGGATGCGGAAAGCTTACCTGGAAGAGCATCGTCCCGGCCTATACACTCGTCTGATTCTGTCCGGCAAGTTGTATGAGCATTTGGCAGAAACTGACCAGGTCTGCCGGAATCGCATGAAACGGATGATCGCCCAGATGGCTGAAGCTGAAGGCATCAATGAAAAGCTGAAAGCATCAGATCAGTTGGGGTGGATTTCCCGGATGAACAGCATCCAGCACCGGGTTGAAGAAATCGTACTTGATGAATTGGTTTTTAGCTGAGTCCGTATCGCCGCCTCTTCAGGGGCGGCTTTTTTCATGGGCTACACCAACTTGCTATCAACTTGCAACTAAGTTGCAAGTTAGTTGCAAGTTGGACAGCAAGCTTCAGCTGTTCTCTGCTGGAGATGAACCAGCAAACCATTTTGCAGCGCTTGTATTACCACGGAAATAAGCTCGATTCTCATTGCGTAATTCCCTAAGCAATACCTGGATCTGACTTCGATTATGCCCAGGAAGAACCTGCTGTAATTCTCTTAGCGGTGCTCCCTCCGGACCTTTCTCCCGCATGTGCTTCAGCAGCAGTTCTTTATTTGTCTCACGATCCAGGCCGACAATCCTTGTGTGGACGCCGGATTTACCAACAGCACTGTATAATAATCGTATTAAACCCCTGATTTTCACAGTAATCATTAATACATCCCAGAAGATCTATACAAGGAATATTAGTCCTCTCTAAATCATCAAAAACAAGTATAACCTTATTTCCAAAAATTCTACTACTTATAGGCACAAAATTAACCAAGTCCATAATAGAAGAAACTACTTCTCCTTTTTTTGCCACTTTTCAGGCAAAATATCCTTGATTGTACTATATATTTTTTTGTAAGAATCAGTAACGTTTGAAATTTTCGTTCCATTCGGCTTATCAATTTCACTTGCTTTCTCCAACCATTTTCTCTTCACCTCCACTCTTAATTTACAAAAGATACATTGGCGTTGTTAAGGTACAATACATAGGTAACACGAAAGCAAAGAAAAGAGAGCCCAGATGT
>USCW01000059.1 GCA_900553315.1 uncultured Eubacteriales bacterium | reverse complement strand
ATGATCGCGCAGACGAAGCCGGATGTGGTGCTGCTTGATGTGCATGTTCCCGGTGGCGAGGGTGGCGGCGGAGCTGAAATTCTCGTGAAATCGCGCGCATACTCCCCTAATACCGTGTTTCTGGCGCTGTCGGTGTCTGATTCGCCGCAGGATGTCGGTTCGGTGATTCGTGCCGGAGCGCAAGGCTATGTGACAAAGACGATTTCCGGCGATGATTTGATTTCTTCCATCAAGCAAGTGCATGAGGGCTATGCCGTGTTTTCGCCGAAATTGGCGGGATTCGTGCTGTCCGCTTTCCAAAATGGCTCACCGGCTGGCATGGGCGGCTCTGCAAGCGGACCGATCCACGATGACGAGCTGGACCGCTTGTCGAACCGTGAGCAGGAAGTCATGCGCTTGATCGCGCGCGGCTACACGTAAAAGGAAGTGGCTGCGGAACTGTTTATTTCCATCAAAACCGTGGAAACGCACGTCAGCTCCGTACTACGCAAACTGCAGCTGTCAAACCGCACCGAACTCACCCGCTGGGCCGCCGACCGCCGCATCGTATAACAAATCGGCCTTCCCCGTCACCCCGCCTCGCCCTATTTCATCCCATCCAACGGAAGCTCCAACGAAAATCCCAACGGAGCATTCCTCCAGTCGCTGGAAGAATCCGGACTTTCATAAGCCTCCCAGCGACCCAAATCTTCCACCCACTGGAGAAATCTGGATGCTCACAGACCCCTCAACGGGAAAAATCCCCCAGTCACTGGAAGAAAATGCCCGCAAATCAACTTCTCAGCGGGCAGATTCCTCCACCGATTGGAGGAAAACGGACAAAACCATACCCTCCAAGTGTCCAGATTTCTCCAGCGAGTGGAAGAAACAGCCCGCAGACGGGATACACTCATACTGCACGCGCATATTCGCCGGGGCCGCTATAGTGGAACACGTAATTCACGGCATGCGAACAGTATTCGCAGAATTCAAAGCCCGCTGGCTGGCGCGGCAGTTCTATGTCGGTACCCCTAGGCGTAGGCGGACGTGAGACTCCGTCGAGGCCCATCCCGTGGGAAACCGGCGGGATGAACCTATATACCAGCTATGTTGATTCAAACATTACTTATTGCCGTTTCCGTATCGATGGACACATTCGCCGTTTCCATCGGCAAAGGTCTCACCGTCAAAAAACTACGCGGCCTCGACGCGTTCAAAACCGCCCTCTGGTTCGGCGGATTTCAGGCGCTTTTCCCACTGCTCGGCTATTTCGCCGCCTCCACGTTCAGCAAATACGTGACCGCCGTCGACCATTGGATCATTTTCGGCCTGCTTGCCCTCATCGGCGGCAACATGGTGCGTGAAGCATTCGAAGAGGATGAAGAGAACGCCAAGGAAACCGCTGATTTCGATTGGAAGCACATGCTTCCGCTCGCCGTGGCCTGCAGCATCGACGCATTCGCCGTCGGCGTCAGTTTCGCATTCATGTCGTTGAACATTTGGATTTCAGTGATCATCATCGGCATCACCACCGGCCTGTTTTCCGCAGCCGGTCTGTATATCGGTCGCGCGTTCGGCTCGCGCTGGCAGAAGCCCGCACAGATCGCAGGTGGCGTCGTGCTTATTCTGATCGGCGTGAAAGTATTGCTGGAACATCTCGGATTCCTCGCATAATAATCGCAAATCAGATATACAAATAAATATACAAACTTACAGTAAAAGCCCGTAATCGCACATGATTATGAGCTTTTACATTACCGTTTACCGCAAATACTTGCGATTATTTTCCTGCGCTTTCGCGTTTTCTCGCGATTGCAGGAATCACACTATTAGAACATGACGGTCGCGTACGATGCGACACCGACCACAATTCCGGAAATCATAACCGGCAGCAGCGCAATGCCGATCCACGGATTCTTGGATTGCGGATCGGGATCGGCGTCACGATTCCACCAATACGAACACGCGTCAAGCGCGATAATCAGCAGCAACGCCACAATCACCGCAACAGCCCACGCCGTCGTCGAGCCATAATCGGTGGAAGCCGCGTTTTCGCCGGAACGAATCGGCAGCAGCGTCGATAGGAAGCACCAGCCCGCGCTGCCAATCATGGCAACGCCTTCCACAACATTGTGCGACAGCGAACGAATCAGATGCGTACGGTTCTCACGCGCCATCTGACGCCCGAACGAAACCACAATCAGCAGGATCAGCAGACCGCCGACGCCGGCAATCCAGCCTTCCTGCATCCAAAACGTGTCTTCGTCACCCAAACCGGCAGGGAAAATCGCACGTCCGAGCATCATCGTCGTGGCACACACCACGGAAAGCAAGCCCGCAATCACGGAAATCGCATGCCCCGCAACACCATCGCGGAACGGGTTGAACACGGCAAGCAGCACAATCATCGCCACGGAAGCCACAACCGTGAACGACACGATTGCGGGCTCTTCCGCATTCCCATAGGAAATGCCGGGAATCAGAGCAAGCACAACCAGCACCACATATGCGGCGATTTGGACGGCAAACACCTTGCCGAACGAGGCTTTCTGAGCCGACTTGACGGCAACTTTTTCAGAGGCGGTCATTTCGTCCCCTTTTCATGATTTTCCATAATGTGGTCATTACGTATGCGATACCATTAAATGTAGCCGCAAGTGTCCACATAGTTCAGATAAAATTAATGAAACGCCGACAACACACAACAAGAGTACAATCGCGGCAACGATACAAAACCAGCACAAGAGACAAAGGGAGCTAACGTGACGGATCTGACGCTTATGACGTTCGCTAGCGACCCAGCTACCGTGCTTCCTTCTCTGGCGCTGCTTTCTCACCGCGTACGCGTGCTACCAATGGACGCGGCAAGTCTGGTGAAAATGCCGGAAAACACCATTCTTTTTCTGGATGCGCGAGATGATCTGGCCACGGCGAAAACATTGTGCCGCCTGATTCATGCATCCGGACTGTCCACGCCGATCGTGCTCGTCCTCACCGAGGGTGGCTTCACCGTGGTCAATTCCCAGTGGGGCATCGCCGACGTGGTGGTGGCGTCCGCTTCCCCGGCCGAAGTTGAGGGGCGTCTTCGCTTGGTATCCGAGCGCGGCAACTCGCCGGTCAATGCGGTTTCCGGTTCCGGAGAATCGGGCGTGCAGAACGAAGACGGCATGATCCACTCCGGCGACCTGGTGGTGGACACCAACGGCTATACGGCAAGTCTGCATGGGCATCCGATCGACTTGGCATACAAGGAGTTCGAGCTTCTCAAGTACCTCGTGCAGCATCCGGGGCGCGTGTTCACCCGCGCGCAGCTGCTGCAGGAAGTGTGGGGCTACGACTATTACGGCGGCACCCGCACCGTCGACGTGCATATCCGTCGTCTTCGCGCCAAGCTGGGCGGCGAATACGAGCATGTGATCGGTACCGTGCGCAATGTCGGCTATCGTTTTGATCCTCCGGAAGAAGAAGAAGGCGATGCGGCGGCCAAGGACGCCGCAGCCCACAACGCTTCGAGCGAAAACTGATTGTCGCACTATTCGCATTGCTGGCATTGCCTGCGATTTGCGATGCTTGCGATTGCCACGATACTTGCGATCTGACTGTCGGCTATCTCACTTTCGTACGCGCGATTGCATATTCATACGACGGTAGACTGGTGCCATGCCCCGGGAATCGAAACAAGCGCGACTGTCACGCATGCATCAGGAATACGCGGTATTGTGCGAGGAGATTCCGCATCCGAAGTGCGCGCTGAATTTTTCAAACCCGTTTGAGCTGCTGGTGGCGACCGTGCTAAGCGCGCAAACCACCGACAAACGCGTGAATATGGTCACACCGGAATTATTCGGCGAATATCCGGGACCGGCCGCACTTGCGAGCGCCAATCCCGAACACGTGGAAAGCATCATTCATTCCATCGGATTTCATCATACGAAGGCAAAGAACATCATCGGACTTTCTTACGTATTGTGCGAACGGTTCGACGGCGAGGTGCCGCAAACCATGGATGCTTTGACAAGTCTGCCCGGGGTCGGGCGCAAAACCGCGAACGTGGTGCTTGGCAATGCTTTTGGCGTGCCGGGATTCCCTGTCGACACGCATGTGATCCGTGTGACCGGGCGGCTACGCTGGCGTTCGGACTGGGCGAGCGGCTCCCCCGATCCCAAAGCCATCGAACGAGAGATCACCGCCTGCTTCCCGCCAGAAGAGTGGACGGACCTGTCTCACAGGCTGATATTGCATGGTCGTGCCATATGCCATGCGCGCAAGCCCGACTGCCTCAACTGCCCCCTTAACGACACCTGTCCGAGCGCATTCGCAGCGTAACGCGCATGCCTGCTGTAGCCTGTGCCAACTAGACTCAGCACCATGGAGGACACCATGGAAGAAGAAAACGGGCGGGAAGCCAAGCTGAAAGCCGAAATCACGCGATGGCTGATCTTTTTCGGCGTCGCCATCATGCTCAGCGTCATGACCTGGCTGGGCTGGTCGCTGACGAACCGCAAGAATCCGATCACCTCCTTCACCACGCTCGTTTCCGACTCCTCCGTGGCCATCGGCATTCAGGGCAGCGCGCCGGAATCGCTCGACATCCGCACCGAACAGGGCACCGCGCTGGAGCAGGCGCTGCTCGAAAACGTGTACGAAACCCTGGTGTCACGCAGCGAAACCAACAAACTGCAGCCGTCAATCGCGAGATCATGGCAGATTTCCGACGACGGACTGACCTACACGTTCACGCTCAACAGCAACATGACCTTCTCCAACGGCCATAAACTCGACTCGTCCGACGTGGTCTGGTCGCTGCAAAACGTCATCAACAACAATTACGTGGGATCCGACCAACTTGGTAGTCTCAAGGAAATCACCAATCCCGACGAAAAAACGGTGGTCATCACCCTCAATCAGCCGAATCCGTGCCTTCTGCGCGCGTTGAGCGGGCGTGCCGGCATTGTTTACGATGAGGAAAGCACGGCGAATTACGGCAAGAAAGCCGTGGGATCGGGACCGTTCACCGTGGAAGCCTCGTCGAAAACACAGATCGTGCTGCAGCGCAACGACTCGTATTGGGGCACCAAAGCCGCCGCATCGCAAATAACGCTGTATTACTACGCTTCCGAAGATTCGCTGGTCAGCGCCATGGAAGCCAAGAAAATCAGTATGGCATTGCCGTTGAGCGCGTCTGCCGCCGATGAGCTCAACCAGCAAAGCGGCATCAACTCCGACAGCGGCATCAGCTTCGACAAAGTGATGCTCGCCTTCAATAACGGCACCGAAAGCCCGTTCTCCGACGAGCAGATCCGCAAAATGACGAGATACGCCATCGACGCGCAGACCATCGCCAAAGACCCTGGGTATACAGGCTGGAGGAGTCCTCGCCGCGGCCGGAGATGATCAGGGGGGTGCGGGCTTCATCGATCAGGATGGAGTCCACCTCGTCCACGATGGCGTAGGCGTGGCCGCGCTGCACCATGTTGGCCTTGTAGGTCACCATGTTGTCGCGCAGGTAGTCAAAGCCGAACTCATTGTTGGTGCCGTAGGTGATATCGGCATTGTAGGCGGCCCGGCGGGCGTCGCCGTCCATGCCCTGTACGATCAGGCCAACGGTCAGCCCCAGCCAGCGGTAGAGCTTGCCCATCCACTCGCTGTCGCGCTTGGCCAGATAGTCGTTGACGGTAACAATGTGCACCCCTTCGCCGGTCAGGGCGTTCAGGTAGGCGGGCAGGGTAGCCACAAGGGTCTTGCCCTCACCGGTCTGCATCTCGGCAATATCGCCGCGGTGCAGGGCAATGCCGCCGGTCACCTGTACCGGGAAGTGCTTCATGCCCAGCACGCGCCATGCGGCCTCGCGGCAGACGGCAAAGGCATCCGGCAGTATATCATCCAGCGTTTTGCCATCGGTCAGCTGCTGCTTGAACACAACAGTCTGCGCCTGTAAGTCGGCATCGGACATGGCCTGATACTTGGGCTCCAGTGCCAGCACCTGTTTGGTGATGGGGTTCACCTTTTTCAGCTCCCGGTCAGAGAAGCTGCCAAAAAGTTTTTCAACAAGGGACATAGGTCACACCTCATAAATCTTAAAAATCGGGCTGTGATGCGCCCGGAATCGCGTATAACAATACAAGTATATGATACACCAAAGCGGCAGACACGTCAAATCTGCAAGGCTATTTTAGCCTGTTTTTACATGAACTTTCTGTAAAAAGATGCTGCAAGCCGTTCACAGACCCCCGATCTCCCGGCAGCACACTTTATTTTCGCCCTATCGCTTTTGGGGGAATCGTGGTAGAATAGGGCTATCATTGATAGGGAGGGCTGTACTTATGCTCAAACGGCTGCGCACCGCGCACCCCATTCTTTATTGTATCCTGTCCGAGGTGCTGTTCCTTGGCAGCATGGTCTTGTTCAGCCTGCTGGCTACCATCGGGCTGGCAGCGGCAGGCGCGGATTTTGACACCATGGACGGCTACCTGTTTGGCTCTGTGCAGGAGGCTGTGGGGTTGGCCGTGGCGCTTTTGCTGCTGGCCCGCACCGGCAGGCTGGACCTGCTGCACCGGCGCGGCTGCGGCTTTCTGAACGGAATGCTGGTGGGCATGTACCCGCTGTTTTTCATCGGGTATACGACCGTTGGGACGCTGGCCTTTGGCCGCCCGGACACGCCGCTGCTGCCGCTGCCCCGCATCCTGACCTTTATGCTGAACATGATCCTTGTGGGCGTAGCTGAGGAGCTGGTGTTCCGGGGCATCATTGCCCAGACCCTACTGGAACGCTACGGCACCGCCCGCGCCGGGGTGTGGAAAGCCTGTCTTGTGTCCGGCGTGCTGTTTGGCGCGGCGCACCTGAGCAACCTGATCGGCTCGGCACCCTTTGGCGTGCTGATGCAGTGCGTGTTTGCGGCCTCGCTGGGCGTGATGCTGGCTGCCATCTACTTCCGCACCGGCAATCTGTGGGTGACGGTGTTCCTGCACAGCGCCATGGACATTGCCGCCATGCTTATCGGCGGGCTGTACGGCACCACCAGCGTGGCCGAGAGCGTGAGTGGCTACGATGCCTCGCGGCTGCTTTCGGTGGCGGTGTACCTGATCCCCACCGTGTTTCTGCTGCGCAAAAAGAAGCTGTCGGAGGTGCAGCTGTACTGGGGCGGCATTGTAAAAAATTAAGGCTTGCGGACAAAAATCTTCTTGCAATCTGCTGTGCAATCTGGTATACTGTATCTGTTACCGTGGCACGGGGCTGGGAGTATGCCCGCTTTTGGGAGAACCGTTTCCCGCCGCTGTGCCATAGGCAGATAAATTACTTGAAAGAGGTACTGTATTATGAATAAGCAGGAAGTTATGGCCAAAGTCGCTCTGACCGAGAAGGACACTGGCTCCCCCGAGGTTCAGGTCGCTCTGCTGACCGCTCACATCAACGAGCTGAACGAGCACCTGAAGAAGAACCCTAACGATCACCACAGCCGCCGCGGTCTGCTGAAGATGGTTGGCCGTCGCCGCAATCTGCTGGCTTATCTCCAGAAGAAGGACATCGAGCGTTACCGTGCTCTGATCGCAACTCTGGGTCTGCGTAAGTAATTTTAACGGAGGGCAGGTACCGCAAAGGTACCTGCCCTTTGCTTTATGTATAGCTCCATGTATCCCATGCGCACAAAATAGCGGTGGCAGCGTATTGCAGCAGTAAATCGAACGCCTGTGCCTGCGGGCAGGGACGCTGGATTTATTGCTATAATGCGCACGCCACGGCTTTTTGGATAGAACGATCCGAAAAACAAGGAGGCAGAAACAATGGCAATCGAATTTGGTTCCCGCAAAGAGACCTTTGACAACTTCAAGGTCTACGAAACCATGCTGGCCGGCCGCCCGTTCAAGGTTGAAATGGGCAAGATGTGTGGCCTGTCCAATGCCAGCGCACTGATCCGCTACGGCGAGACCTGCGTGATGTGCAACGTGGTCATGAGCCCCAAGCCCCGCGAGGGTGTGGATTTCTTCCCGCTGAACGTGGAGTACGAGGAAAAGCTCTACGCCGCAGGCCGCATTCCCGGCAGCTTTATGCGCCGTGAGGGCCGCCCCGGTGAGCGCGCTATCCTGACCAGCCGCGTGGTGGACCGCCCCATGCGCCCGCTGTTCCCCAAGGAGATGCGCAACGACGTGTGCATCACCATGACCGTCATGAGCCTTGACCCGGATTGCAGCCCCGAGATCGCCGGTATGATCGGCGCTTCTCTGGTGACCGCCGTGTCCGACATCCCCTGGAACGGCCCCATCGGCGGCGTGCAGGTGGGTCTGGTTGACGGCGAGATCGTGCTGAACCCCACCCAGGAGCAGCGCAAGGTGAGCGACCTTGCTCTGACCGTTGCCGCCACTATGGATAAGATCGTGATGATCGAGGCCGGCGCCAACGAGGTGGACGAGGACACTATGCTGACCGCCATCAAGACCGCACACGTTGAGATCAAGAAGATCATCGAGTTCATCAACAAGATCGTGGCCGAGCGCGGCAAGCCGAAGATCGACTTCCAGGTGGTGGGTCTGGACATGGACGTGTTCCACGCCATCCAGAACAAGTACTTGGACGACTTCAAGGCTGCTATGGACACCGACGACAAGAACGTGCGTGACGCAGCCCTGCTGCCCATCATGGACAAGATCGCCGAGGAATACCCCGACCTGTCCGCCGCCGATCTGGATCTGGTAAGCTACAAGATGCAGAAGTTCGTGGTGCGCCGCTGGCTGCTGGATGAAGGCAAGCGTGTGGACGGCCGCGGCATCAACGAGATCCGCCCGCTGGCCGCAGAGGTGGGCATTCTGCCCCGCGTGCACGGTTCCGGTATGTTCACCCGTGGCCAGACGCAGGTGCTTACCACCTGCACGCTGGGCGGCACCAAGGACAACCAGCTGATGGACGATCTGACCGACGAGCAGACCAAGCGCTATATCCACCACTATAACTTCCCGCCGTAT
>USCW01000058.1 GCA_900553315.1 uncultured Eubacteriales bacterium | reverse complement strand
TCTGGGGGAGAGGCGCTTCTCTCAGAGAAGCGGCCTCTCCCCCAGAATCTCCCCAACGTAATCTCTTCGGGAGGGAGCGCGAGGGAGGGGGCTTCTCTTCAGAGAAGCCCCTCCCTCGCATATGATTTCATTATATATCTTATGTATCGTCTGCGTTAGGCGCGGCGCTTTTGGGGCAGCTCCGCTGCTGCTTCGGTGAGCGCAGATTCGTCGATCATGCGGCTCAGGCGCAAAGCGTTTTCCAAGTCACCATCGTCCCATGCGTTTTCCATTTGTATACGGATAAAAATGAGTGGATCCTGTAGGTAGTTCTGGTTCATGCTGTATCCCTCCATTCCCATCTACCGTGTTTCGAAGCCCACCCGGGCTTCGGTTATCAGGATACAACCTTCGCGCACGGATTTCAACAGCGAAGAAACGGAAGTTTTGTCGAATCGTCGGAAAATCGTTTTTTTGAAGCATGTTTACAATTTAGACATATTTGCGAAAAAAACACTTTGTCGAATTATGTCTGTTTTTTAACAAAATTATAAGAGCAAATGGTCCAGCAAACGCGCATCGACATAAAACGACGATAAACGATGTACCATCTTTTTCGAAAAAAGTGTAAAATAATAACATATTTCTGGATGGGAGCGTGATGGCATGGCGCGGGTGGCGCTTGTCCCCTGTAACAGCTATGACGAGGAGAAGGTTTTTGCGGCTGTACAGACGGGCATAAATCTCATGGGCGGTATCTCTGCCTTTGTCAAATCTGATGAGAAAATCCTCCTCAAGCCTAACCTGCTGAGCAAGGCACTCCCTCAGCGCGCAATCACCACGCATCCTGCGGTATTCAGCGCTGTGGCACGGCTGCTGCGTGAGGAGGGCTATACCCACATTAGCTACGGCGACAGTCCGGGCAGTCCCACGGCTACGCCCCAAAAGGCGGCGGAGTCCTGCGGCATTGGGGAGGCAGCGCAAAAATACGGCATTGCGCTGGCTGACTTCGAGAGCGGCAGCATCGTTACCTTTCCCAAAGGATACCGCGCCAAAAGCTTTTATTTGTGCCATGGCGTGCAGGAAGCCGACGCGTTCATCAACCTGCCGAAAATGAAAACACATGCGCTGGAACGCATTACCGGTGCGGTGAAAAATCTCTATGGCTGCATCTGCGGCATCAATAAGGCGGCGGGGCACGCGCAGTACCCGGACAGCACCGTGTTCGCGGAAATGCTGGCCGATCTCCATCGCTATGTCAAGCCACGGCTGCATATCATGGACGGCATTGTCGCTATGGAGGGCAACGGGCCTACCTCCGGCACGCCGAAAGCCATGAACCTGCTGCTCTTTTCCGATGATCCCGTGGCGCTGGATACGGTCTTTGCAGCGCTGGTCAACCTTGATCCTGCAACGGTGCCCACCAATACGGCGGGCGCAGCGGCGGGGATCGGCACCTGCAATCCGGATGACATCGGTATTCTGACCCCTGCGGGCGTGATGACTGTCGCACAGGCGGCGGAGCATTTCGGTCAGCCGGACTTCGATGTGTTCCGCGGCGCTATGAAAAAGGGCCTGATCGTCAAGCTTGCGCCGCTGCTGCCGGGGCTGCAGCCTCGGCCCAAGGTGGATAAGCATAAGTGCGTCGCCTGCGGCATTTGTCAGGAGGCGTGCCCCGTGGCAGAAAAAGCGGTGCATTCCGGGCATGGCCAGAAGGCAAAATACGACTACCGCAAGTGCATCCGCTGCTATTGCTGTCAGGAAATGTGCCCGGCGAAGGCCATTTCCGTCTACCGCAGTCCCCTAAATCGGTTGATGGGCGGCAAATGACAGGAATTTGTGTACACACGGGGAATGTGTACAGACAAATTACGCGGCTGAACGCTATTGCTTCCTGTGAAAATTATTTTATAATGACTTTGTCATCGGTTGGAGGGATTCCACATGACGCGACATGAGCCCTTTGGGCAATGTCTGCAACGCATTCTCCGGCAGGAGGGCTGGTCAGCCACGAAGCTGGCGGGTCTGCTGGGCTACAAGAGCCGTAACAGCCTGTTCCGCATTTTGAAGGATCAGGCCAGCTATGAAGCTCAGGCTGCTTTTCTGGAATCCCTGCGCGGGGCCGATGTACCTTGGCTTGCGTCCTATGAAGCCGAGCTGGAGGATGCGCTGGAGCTGCGCCGGGTTGGGCTGCGCGAATTTCTGGACAACCGATCTTTGCTGACGCTGCTCAGAAGTGCTCCCGCGCAGACGGAGGATATTGCTGTTGACCCGGTCATGGATTCTCAGACGAAGACCTTCGCACAGCTGCTGGCCGAATACGCTCAGGGCGAGAGCGTGCGGCTATTGCTGTGCAACTGCTGTGATGCGCGTATCCTGTCTCAGATCTATCAGGCCTTATGTACGGAGCAGGCTGCTTGCGCCACCTCTATTCTGCACTTCTTCCTGCTTGAAGATGAAAGCGTGGTCGATCAAGTCTTATCCCTTCAACCGCTGCTCTACACGCCCTGCTATGAGTCCTTTGTTCTGGAACCGGATGCGTCCTCCGCAGAGACTGAGGCGCTCTATCGGCTGAATCACATACTTGTCCGTTTCACAGATCGTCAGCATCAGACACATTGGCATCATCTCATTATGTACAGCCATGATCGCTTTGCGCTCGGAGGCTATTCGCCTGAGAATCCGCAGTATTTTGTCGAGGAGCATCTGCTCGCACAGCGTCCCAGCATGCATGCCATTCGGAACACTTTTCCGCTGAACCATTCCGCTGAGGACTATCTGGCTTATACGACGCAGTTTCTTGAACTGGAGGCTGACTGTGAGCTATACGACGTCAAGCCCGATGTTCCGCTGAACTTTATCCATCCGGACATTCTTGTGCCCGTTGTGATGGATGGTTTTGCGGCATCGGGTTTTGCCGCGTCCGACGGTTTGGAGGAGCTGGTGCAGCGCTTTTATGACATTCAGATGAAGCGCTGGAATAACTTCTTCAAGAAGCGCAAGGTAACGCACATTGTTTTCTCCTATACGGCGATGGAGCGTTTCGCACGCACCGGACGGCAGACAGATCATTTCTTTGCTATGCGGCCCTACACGCCGAAGGAGCGTTTGCAGATCCTGCGCTTTCTGCGGGAGCAGACGGCGACGAATCCGTATTTCTCCATTTACTTCTGCAAGGAAGATTTTCGAATCGACCAGCCGGAGATCGCCTACTACGGCGGCAAGGGGGTATTATTCACCAAGCCCATGACCGACTACGATCTTTCCGCCGATCACTCCGAGGCGCTTATCACGCATCCCAAGTTCTGTGAGCGATACAAGAGCTTCTTCATTCGCACGCTACTCACCCGTCACGTTCTCTCTGATCGTGAGACCCTAGAAAAGCTGGACTCCCTCATCCGCTGGTTGACCATCTACGGCGAAGCGAAGGAAGTAAAATAGGGGAATATGTGAGGGAGGGGACTTTTCTATCAGAAAAGCCCCCTCCCTCGCATTTCATTTTTCTTTTCCACCCAAGCGCCATGCTACGTAGAAACCGATGGCGAAGGTTAGGAGACTGATGATGAGCGTTGTCCATGAAAGGTTGACCATTTCGGTCGCCATGAGAATCGCAACGGGGGAAGCCGTTACCAGACCGAGGATGGCGCAGTAGGTCTGCCCCTCCCAATGGGCCAGCAGCACTTCGATCAGCTTCGCAATGGCGAAAATGCCAACCACAATGCCCAGACCAAAGGGCAGCAGAATCCCCACGTTCGCGCCGACCGCCGCCCAATCGCCGTGCGCCAGACCAGAAATCAAGCCTGGAATCGCAACGGTCACAACAGGCTCGTAATAGCCCAGCAGCTTCAAAATCATCGAACCGCTCACGCCGGGGATCACCATCGTCGCGGACGCGACCGCGCCCAGCATGAACAGCTTGATGACCTCGCCAAAGCTCAGCGTGATGGTCGCTACATGCTCACTCTGGAAAATCTGCATCACGATAATCAGCGCAAAGAATACTACAAACAGCACTGCGCCGACCGCACCCTTCTTCTTGCCCTTCACCTGGCGCAGAATCGCGGGCAGACCGCCCAGAATCAGACCAATGAACAGCGTGTTGGTGGGCAGCGGATAGACCGCAAAGGCCCATTTCAGCGCAAAGCTCAGCCCGCCAATGGCCAGCACCATGCCCACCGCGTAGGGCAGCAGGGTCAGGATGGACTTCTTAAATTCCTTGAACAAATGCGTAATGCAGTGAATCAGCGTGTCGTAAATCCCCATGGAAACCATCATCGTGCCGCCGCTGACGCCGGGAATGATATTTGCCAGACCAATGACCATGCCGCGAAGCATTTCCAGAACAAATTTCATGAGACAGGCTCTCCTTTTTTATTTGGATGCAAGAACTACTATAACATGAAGGAATCCAATCGTCAATCATCCGTACAGCAGCCGAGAGCGTCGAAAAGCGTCTGATGCGGCTTTTCACTCCGCTTTCATGTCCTTAGCGTCGCTTTTTCTTGCCGTATTGTACGGAAAGTGCTACACTAAGAGCATTCATTAGAAAGGAATAAGAGCATCATGGACGAGCAGAAGCGCACGCGCAAGAACCTGTGGATGTTCCCGCTGGGCACCGTAGGGCGGGACATGATCTACACCCTGTTTACTAATTTCATTTTGACCTACATCCTGTTTACCCGCAGCCTGACCGCAGCGCAGCTTTCCGCAGTTACGGCCATTATGGTGGCCGCCCGGGTGTTCGACGCGCTGAACGATCCCATCATGGGTAACATCATTGAGCGGACGCGCTCCCGCTGGGGCAAGTTCAAGCCATGGCTGGTCGTTGGCATTCTACTGACCAGCGTGGTGGTTTATGCGGCATTCAGCACGAATTTGCAAGGCTGGGGCTTTGTGATCTTCTTCGGCGTGATCTATCTGATGTATTCCATCGCCTACACCATGCACGATATTTCCTACTGGGGCATGGTGGCGGCACTGGGCTCAGACGAGGACACCCGCAACCGCTTCACCTCCCGTGCAACGCTGTTTGCGGGTGTGGGCGCGACGCTGGCCAGCGTGGTCATACCCATGCTGACCACCGGCGACATGGCGCTGGGCGGCAACACAGCCACGGCGTATGGACGGGTTGCGCTGGTCGTCTGCTTGCTTGCGCCGCTGTTCCTGTGCTTCACCATTTTCGGCGTGCGGGAGCATCGTGAAGAGCAGTCCGAGAAGGCTCCGCCCGTCAGCTTCCGCAAGATCGTCAGCACGATCACGGGCAACGATCAGCTGCTGTGGATCGCGCTGATCTTCCTGATTCAGCAGGTAGGCAACGGTCTGACCGCCGCCGGTATTGGCTCCACATACATCTATCTGGGCTACGGCTATCGCGGCGGGCTCTATTCGGTGTTCACGATGGTGGGCATGGCGGCAACGGCCTTCCTGATGGTGTTCTATCCGATGATTTCCCGGCACATGCCTCGGAAACGGCTGATGAATATCATGGTATGCATTTCCGCGGTTGGTTACGCGCTGATGCTGGCGGCGGGGCTGCTGCTTCCCGGCGGGGATGCGAAGTTTTGGCTGCTGACGGGCGGCTATATGCTTTCGAACTTCGGGCAATATTGCTTCTACCTCATCATGATGATTTCCATTATCAACACGGTGGAGTACAATGAATACCGCTTCGGGCGGCGGGATGAGGCGATTATTGCGTCTCTGCGCCCCTTCCTGACGAAGCTGGCCTCGGCGATCATTGCGGCGCTGACCTCTGCCAGCTATTTGATCTTTGGCGTAACGAGCTACACGAACCAGATTTCCGCGCTGGAGCAGCAGTCCGCACAGGGGCTGATTTCCGAGGCGGACAAGCTCTCGCAGATCGACGCGATCTTAGTCGGCGTAGCCCCGTGGCAGACGCATTCCCTTCTTCTCTGCATGACGCTTCTCCCCTTCGCGCTGATGCTTCTCTCCCACCTTCTCTACCGCAAGCACTACCGTCTGGACGAAGCCGAATACAAGCGCATCTGCAAAGAACTGGGGAGATAAGGGCGTTTGGGGGATATTCTGGGGGAGAGGCGCTTCTCTGAGAGAAGTGGCTTCTCCCCCCAGAATCTCCCCAACGTCAATCTTTTCGGGAGGGAGCGCAAAGGAGGGGGCTTTTCTTCAGAAAAGCCCCCTCCTTCGCATGTTTATCTATCCTTTTACTGATTCTCAAGTACGATCATTCGGATCTTTTGGCTTAGCTCTTTGATGTATTGGTCGCGGGGGAGCTGCTTTTGGAGATAGCGCTCGTTCAGCGAGGAGAGACGATCATCATTACTGGCGTAGATGGGGTTCTCTCTGCGGGGAATCAGGTGCGTACCGATCTTGTCATGATACAGCTGCACCGCCGCGGGAGACAGCTCCCACGCGTACTGCTCCTTGTGCGCAAGCGATTCCTCAAGGTAGGCAATGTCGTCCTGATAGATGCGCTTGTCGCTTTCGTCCGCCGTGGCCAGATTCGCTTTCGTATCCTCCAGCTGCTTTTCCCAATCGGAAACCAGCGTGTCATAATAGTCGTTCGGAATGCCGTCCGTGTGCTCCGGGCTGAACATGATCTGATACCGCTCGCCCAGGCCGTCCACATAGCATTCCAGCAGCTTGATCGCCTCGTCCAAGTTCTGGCAGCGGGGATTCACAAACATCACGTCCATCTCCGCGCTGACGTAGTAGTCCACATCCTTGCTCAGCGAGAACGTGCAGGGCGTAGCATGCGGATCTGTCTCGGACAACAGACCGTAGCCCGCATTGAACAGGCCCGTGTAATTGTCGTAGAACGCCTGATACTCCTCTTCAGTCATGTTCGGGGACACAATGAAGTTGTCTATGTGCATCTCGTCCAGCGCCGTCAGCAGCTCATTGAACAGCGGCGTGTTGAAGTCCAAGTCCTGATTCGTCGCCGCATAGTAGTCAATATAGCTGTTCAGCATCATGTTGAAGATCGTCCCGCGAATGTCGATGGTGCACAGGGGCATCATGTTCGCCTTGTCTTCATCGTCGTACCACTCATCGTTCCAGCGGGTGATGAAGGCGCACAGGTCGATCAGGTTCGTGGGCAGATCATCCTCGGTCAGTCCCACGCTTTCCAGCGTCTCCTTTGAATAGCTCCATCCCTCGCCCCACATGCTGGTGGGAATGGCGCACAGCTTGCCGTCCCGCATCACGGCGTTCTGCATGGCGGGGTACATGCTCTTCACGAAATTCATCAGCTTCTCGCTGCTGGAAAGGTCGGCGCAGAAGCCCTTCTTCATCAGCACATCGAAGTTATTGCTGTAGGAATAGTTGACAACGTCAATGGAGGTATCGCCGGTGATCATCGCCTGACCCAACTCCGTGGAGGAGCTGTAGCCGCGATCCGCGAACAGCAGCGCCACGTCGGGATTCTGCGCATTGAACAGCCGCGCACCCGTATTGCGCCAGCCGCCCACAATGGTCAGCGTCTTGGTCGGCATATACTGCGGGTCGATGTTCAGAATCTCAATGCCGTCGCTGCCGCTTTGCAGGGCCATATAGCCGCCCGGAAGGTACAGCATACTGTTCGCATAGCGCGTTTTGCCATAGGCGACCTTCTTCGCGTCGCCCAGCCCCTGCATGGCCCACACGGTATTATTTGAATAATAATACAGCGTATCGTTGGCCGGGTCGCTGGCCATGCCGGAAATATTGAGCGTATCCTCCAGCGGGGTAACGACCGTCAGGGTGCCGTCCGTCAGGTTCAGCGTGCTGATGGAGGGCGGCGTAGACTCCGCGTCATGGCTGGCGCCAACGCAGCACAGCGCCATGCCGTCCCGATAGCCCACCACGTTGTCCACATAGGACGCGGTTTGGATCACAACGTTTTTCAGTTCACCGTTGCTCAGGTTGATGTCGTACAGGCGGCACTCTGCGCTGTCATTGACCCATCTGCTTGCGGTGAAGTAGAGATGGCCGTCCTGCACAAAGGGGCTGCGCAGATCGGCGGGATAGGTCCACTCCTCGTCCTCGGAAGCCTCATGCTGATAGAGAGACGTGGTATCAATCGTGGCGATGGTTTCCAGCTTCATGCTGCCGCCCTCGAAGCTCGCCTTCGACACAGCGCCGGTCAGCTGATTGAAGACGTAGAGGGTATCGGCGTCGCCCACCAGCATGGTCACGCCCTGATTGGGGTCAAGGCCGCTGTCCTGCATGTCCTGCACGGTGTTATACCATTGCGTATAGGGCACGTTCTTCGCTACCAGTTCCGGCGCGTCGCTCTTATTCACGGTATAGCTGTACAGGTTGAACATGGAATTGCCGGTTTCTGCGTCCGTTTCATTCATGAACATATACAGCGTATCGCCGACGGTGGCAAGCAGTCGGCTATGGGCGTCGCTCGGCGTGCCGTCCTCATCCGGGCCAAAGAGCGTCGCCTCACCGGGGGCAGCTGCCTGTGCCACCGTGCAGCCCAGCGCCATGGCAAGGATCAGAAGCAATGCAAGCATCTTTTTCAACATACGAAAATTCCCTTCTTCCGTTATGGTGTTTTGCCGGTCTGAGAAGTACCTCCATTTATACAGACGATTCAGCCTTGGAAAACCTTTCCGCAAATCTTTGTCATAATTGTAACAACTTTTGACGCACCATGTGCGATCAGGTTGCATACATGACCGATACACGCAATGTTCAGAAAACGCACATCCATTTTCGGTCGATGTTCAGAATCTGCACGTGACAAAGCGGACTTTTCGGGCTACACTATTCATGCAGCAGGGGAGTCAAAGACATTTCAAAGCATTCATGTATCCATCAAGAGAGGAGGCGGCAAAGCAACGCTCGGCTGGTTACTCTTTGCATTTCTGTTCGGCGGACTCTGTGCGCAATGGCGCATCAGCCGCGCACCCGCCGCCATGCGTCGTCGTTTCATGCGTGTAGATTCCTTTCAAGGCTTTTCCTACGCCGATATTCTTTTCCTGGCCCGTCGTTCCCCGAACCGCGTCATCGTTCGCTCCAATGGTCAAATCATCCGCATTTGGCAAGCCCCCGCCTACCGTCTCGCCCTCCTTTTCTCCCCCCAAGACGAATGTCTAGGGGTGGAGGATGAGTGGGTGGGTGACTCCGGGGGAGGCGGCTTCTTTGCAAGAAGCCCCTCCC
>USCW01000057.1 GCA_900553315.1 uncultured Eubacteriales bacterium | reverse complement strand
GGAGGGAGCGCGAGGGAGGGGCTTCTCTCAGAGAAGCCGCCTCCCTCGCATACCCATGTTCATCTCCTCAGAACGCGGGGATCACGCCGCCGGCGTACTTTTCGTTGTTCAGCATGTAGTCGCGTACCTTGTCGCTCTGGAGGCAGGAGCGGAGCGCTTCCACCCAAGGAGCATCCACAGAATCCTGACGAATAACAACATAGTTGGTGTAGGTCTTGCCGGAGTCGGACTCGGTGGGCTCCAGGAAGAGCGCATCCTTCGCGGGAGACAGACCTGCTGCCAGCGCAAAGTTGCCGTTGATGACCGCCACGTCCGCATCATCCAGCGTACTGGGCAGGGTGTTGGCCTCAACCTCCAGAATGTTCAGGTGCTTGGGGTTATCCACAATGTCCAGCACCGTCAGGCTGCTGCCCTCCACGGTCGCATCCTCGGGCAGCGTGATCAGACCGGCATCCTTCAGCAGGAACAGCGCACGGGTCTCATTGCTGGGGTCGTTGGTGATCGTCACCGTCGCACCATCCGCCAGCTCGTCCAGAGACTTGCACTTGCCAGCATAAATGCCATAGGGCTCGTAGTGCACCGGGATCGCCGCCACCAGCTGCTTGTCCTCAGCTACGGTCGCATTATAAGCATTCAGGAAAGGCAGGTGCTGGAAATAGTTGGCGTCGATCTCGCCGTTCACCAGCGCATCGTTAGGCAGATTGTAATCGGTGAATTCCACAATCTGCAGATCATAGCCCAGCGCCGCCATATCGTCCTTGATGTACTCAAGCACCTCGGCATGGGGGGAGGTGGTCGCACCTACCTTGATGGTGGTCAGCTCATCGGCAGAGGCTGCGCCGATGCTCAGCAGCAGCGCCAGGGTCAGGAGAATCGCAGCAAACTTCTTCATTTGGATTCAGTCCCCTTTCTGTATTTTCCCGAAAAGAAAAGGACGACCCTCTTCCGGATCGCCCTGCAAATGCGTTAAATCACCGCCTCACCGACAAGCGCAGGACGAAACAGAAGACATGCACATGCACATCTCCATCATCATCATGCGGCTGGCAGCAATACGGATCATGGCGCGTTCCTCCTTTTCAAGATGTGTCTATTATATCCGCCCCATGCCCGTTGTCAAGGATTTTCTGTAAATTTTTTCGCATTTGCTTCGACAAAAACGCGAACATTCCTTTTTGCGGTTTTGTATTTTATGCAAACATGCGCCCTACATTTTAAGAATTTGTTCAGAAATACCAACGCTTTCCCAAATGTTTTTCTCATTTCTTTTTAATAAATACACAAAAAGTACGAACGTCTAACGTAATTCATGATATAATGGTTGGCAAATCACAAGGCAGGAGTGGTGGCGTTGACAACGGTTCTTCTTATCTTATTGTGTCTGGCCGTGATCTGTATCGGCGGGCATTTTCTTTCTGCTTATTACACCCGCAAGGAAACAGCGAAGTGTACCGCACCTGGGAAAATGGTGACGGTGCACGGCGAACCCATGCATGTGCGGGTGCAGGGCGATGGCGATGGCCCTGTGGCTGTGCTGCTCTCCGGCTGGAGCACCGCCGTCCCCTCCGTGGACTTTCAGCCGCTGGTGCGTCAGCTGCAAAGCCTCGGCATCCCGACTGCCATTGTGGAAAAGTTTGGCTACGGCTTCAGCGGACGCACCAAGGTTCCGCGCACGGTGGATAACACCGTCGCCGAAATGCGGGAAGCCTTGCAACTGGCCGGGGTGAAGCCCCCCTATCTGCTGTGCGGTCACAGCATGTCCGGCGTAGAAATGGTGCGCTGGAGCTGCCTCCACCCGGAGGAGGTCGCCGGTATCGTTTCCATCGACGCGCCCGCGCCGCTGGCCTATACCCACGTTCCGCTGCCCCCGGCGGCGCTCTTTGGCGTGCAGAGCTTCCTGTGCTGGTGCGGACTGGATCGGCTGCTGTCTCACGTCCCGAAGTATTACAAGCGCGAGGATGTTTATATGAACGGCTTCGCCGATCTGACGGCGGAGGAACTGGCTGCCACGCGTGTGTTCCAGCGCCGCAACGCTGCGAACTCCTGCTGCTTGGGTGAAATGACGCTGCTGAAGCAGAACGCGCAGACTGCGGGCGGCAAGGTGCCTGACGGCATTCCCGTGACCATGTGCATCGCCAGCGACACGAAAAAGAACCGCTGGAAAACCCTTCAGCCGGAAGAAGAGACCTTCATCCGCGAAAACAACGCCCGCGAGGTGGTCGTGGAGGGTCTGCACAATTTGCAGCATTATGATCCCGCTACCCTCGCCCGGGAAATTGCGGCGCTGGCCCGCAAAAAGGAGGACGCTTAATGGGACGCTATATGCTTCGGCGGCTGCTGACCGCCCTGCTGACCGTGGCGCTGGTCACGGTGCTGAATTTCCTGCTGATGCGGCTGGCTCCCGGCGACCCGGTGCAAATTATCGCAGGCATGAACAACCCCAGCGCCGAGCAGATGGCGGCGCTGACCGAGCGCTACGGCCTGAACAAGCCTCTCGGCGAGCAGCTTTGGATTTATATCAAGCAGCTGGCGGGCGGCGATATGGGCACCTCGTATACCTATAATCAACCTGTGGCTTCGCTGATTGGCGAAACGATGAGCCCCAGTATGCTGCTGGCGCTGACAAGCTGCGTGCTGGCCTTTGCGCTGGGCACAGCCATCGGCCTCGTGTGCGCCCGTCATGAGGGCAAGGCGCTGGATAATATCATGAGTTCCGTGAGCTACCTGTTTGACTCCATGCCTCCCTTCTGGCTGGGTCTGATTATGATCCTGTTCTTCGCCTCCACGCTGCATTGGCTGCCCACCTCGGGCATGGTCAATCTTCGTTCCCCCGCCACGGGCTGGGGGCATGTGGTGGATGTGATGACACACTTGACTCTCCCCTGCGCCACCATGACGCTCATTCAGATCCCGCAGTACCTGCGCATTACCCGTTCCTCGGTGGTACAGGCCATGCAGGAGGACTACATGACCACCTTCCGGGCTGCGGGCATGAGCGAAGGTCGTATCTTCCGCCGCTATGTGCTGAAGAACGCTATCCTGCCCACGCTGACGGTGTTCGGCATTTCGCTGGCATATGTGGTCAGCGGTGCGGCGCTGGTGGAGATCGTCTTTGCTTGGCCGGGCATGGGTCGGTTGATGCTCAACGCCATCAATCGCCGGGACTACCCCGTCCTGATGGGCATTTATCTGATGATCTCCGTGGCCGTGGCTGTCATGACCATGCTGGTAGACCTCATTTACGCATGGCTTGACCCCCGTATTCGTCTTTCCAAATAAGCACAGAAAGGGCAACCGCGATGCAGAATAAGCTGACCTTGGGCAAGATATGGCGTTCCAGCGCGCAAATGCGTATCGGACTGATCTTGCTGGCGCTGGTGGTGCTGTGCGCCATCTTCGCACCTTTGATGGAGCCTTATGATCCCTATAAGCTGGGGGACGACCTGAAGGCTGCTCCCTGCGCCAGCCACCTGATGGGCACGGACGCAAAGGGGCGCGACGTTTTCTCTATGATCCTTGAGGGTGCGCGCACGTCGCTGATGGTGGGCGTGCTGGCGGCGCTGATCTCCGGCGTGGTGGGCACGCTGGTGGGCGGTGCGGCCGGGTATCTGGGCGGGCGCGTGGATGCGTGGATCTCCGAAATTATCAATATATTCTTGATGCTCCCCACCTTCTTTCTGGTGATGATCGTGGTGGCGCTGTTCGGCTCCAGCATGATGAACGTCATGCTCATTATCGGCCTGACCAGCTGGCCGGGCAACGCCCGCCTCATGCGCGTACAGGCCATGTCCATCAAGGAGCGCACCTATGTCAAGAGCGCCATTGCGCTGGGTGAAAGCCGCCTGTCCGTGCTGTTCCGCTATGTGATCCCCAACGGCATTTTCCCAGTCATCACCAACACCGCCATGGGCATCGCTGGCGCGATCCTGACGGAGGCAGGCTTGTCCTTCCTCGGTCTGGGCGACCCCAACGTGATCTCGTGGGGCCAGATGGTCTATGACGGACGCGGCACCATGACCTCCTCGTGGTGGGTAGCGACCTTCGCCGGTCTGGCGATCGTCGTAACAGTGCTGGGCGTATACCTGACCTGCGATGGCGTAAACCGTGTGCTGGATCCCAAGAAGAACGCGGCAAAGGGGTGAGGAAGATGTATCTGGATTTCAAGGACGTATGCGTCACCTACGAAATGCCCGGGCGATCCGTCTATGCGGTGGATCACGTCTCCCTCTCGCTGGAAAAGGGACAGTCGCTGGGCCTTGTGGGTGAAAGCGGCAGCGGTAAGAGCACCCTTGGCATGGCCTTGCTGCGGCTGCTGCCTGACACCGCCAAGGTCACGGGCTCTATGATGCTGGACGGTCAGGACATGTTGACTCTCTCCCCCAAGGAACTGCACAACGTTCGCTGGAAAAAGCTCTCCGCCGTGTTTCAGAAGAGTATGAACGCCCTCTCCCCCGTGCATCGCATCGGGCGGCAGATGGTGGACATTTATCTGCTGCACGCGCCGAACGCCTCCAAGGCGGAGGCCAAGACCCGCGTGATCGAAGTACTGAAGGTGGTCGGACTGGGCGAGCGGGTATTCCGTGCCTATCCGCATGAGCTTTCCGGCGGCATGATGCAACGCACGGCTATCGCCCTGTCGCTGCTGAACAACCCGGAGATGATTCTTTTTGACGAAGCCACCACCGCGCTGGACCGCATTACGCAGGGTCAGATTTTGATGGAGGTCAAGCGGCTGGAAAAGGAATTCAACCTGACACGCATTATGATTACCCACGATATTTCCGTGGTGGCCTCGTCCTGCACGCACATTGCCGTACTGTATGCCGGTCGGCTGATGGAGACAGGCGCGACTGCCGACGTGCTGAAGCAGCCCATGCACCCCTACACCATCGGTCTGTTGAACGCCTTCCCCAAGCTGCACGGCGAAAAGACCCGGATGACGGGTATTTCCGGCAGTCTGCCCGACCTGTCCCAGCCCATTCCGGGCTGTGTATTCGCTCCCCGCTGTCCCTATGCCACGGAGGAGTGCCGCAAATGTGCGCCGCCCCTAACGGACGTGGGCAACGGGCGGCAGATCGCCTGTCATCATCCCGCAGGAAAGGAGGAGAAGCAATGACCGCGTTTCTGGAGGTTCGTGATCTGAAATGCCACTATCCCCAGCATCAGCAGAAAATCAACGGCCACTATCCTCCCGTGAAGGCGGTGGACGGCGTATCCTTCTCGCTGAACGCGGGCGAGGTGCTGGGCATCATCGGCGAAAGCGGCTGCGGCAAGAGTACGCTGGGGCGTCTGCTGGTGCAGTTGGACAAGCCCACCGGCGGCGAGATGCTGCTGGACGGACAAAATGCCATTGACCTGTGCCGCAAGGATGCGAAAGCCTTCCGCCGCACCTGTCAGATGGTGTTCCAGAATCCCTTCGACGCTTTCAATCCTCGCTTCAAGCTGATCAAGAGCATGAAGCGTCCCCTGATGGTGCATGGCATCGGTAAGGACGACGCAGAACGCACGAAGCTCTGCGTGGAAATCCTCGAAGCCGCCGGAATGCATCCCGCGCTGGACTATCTGGATCGCTTCCCCCATGAGCTGTCCGGCGGTCAGCTTCAGCGGTTATCCATCCTTCGCTCCATGATGCTGCATCCCCGTCTGCTGGTGGCGGACGAGCCCGTCTCCATGCTGGACGTTTCCGTCCGTGCGGAGGTCATGGATTTGCTGGAGGATCTGAAAACCCGCTATCACATGAGCATGGTGTTTATCAGTCATGACATCGCCACCACCCGCGTGATCGCGGACAAGGTTGCCGTGATGTATCTGGGGCACATTGTGGAGATCGGCGAAACGGACGAGGTCATTCAATCCCCCCGCCATCCTTACACCAAGGCGTTGATTTCCAACTGCGGCACGCTCGACACCGAGGGCTTCCATCCCATTCAGATCAGCGGCGAGCCCCCTGTGCCCATCGGACAGGCTCCCGGCTGCGGCTTTGCGCCGCGCTGCTGGCTCACCTGCCCCCGCTGCACGGAGAAAGATCCTGTGTATACCGAGGTCAGCCCGGGTCATCTGGTGGCCTGTGCCTGTCTCGATCAAATGAAATGAAAGGAATGCACCGAATATGGAAATTGAAAAATATCTGTCCCGCGTGCCTGACAGCAAGGCGTTTATGACCGTCGAGGAAATGGAAGCCAGCACCGACGCGCTGGTAGCCGCCCATCCCGACACCGTGAAGGTGGAGACCGTGGGGCACAGCCAGGAGGGCCGTCCCATCCGCTGCCTGACCATCGGCAGCGGCCCCAAGCAAGCGCTGATTTTCGGCTGCCCTCACCCCAATGAGCCCATCGGCGCCATGATGCTGGAAACGCTGACGAAGCTGCTGGCGGAGGACGCGGAGCTTCGCGCCGAGCTGCCCTATACCTTCTCCATCATCAAGTGCGTTGACCCGGACGGCCTGACCCGCAATCAGGGCTGGCTAAAGGGGCCCTTTACACTGTACAATTACGCCCGGGACTTCTATCGTCCCGCCAGCGCTCAGCAGGTGGAGTGGACGTTCCCGCTGGATTATAAGACGCTGCACTTCCACGAGCCCCTGCCCGAAACCCAGGCGCTGATGAAGATCATCGAGACTCGCAAGCCGGAGTATCTGTTCTCCCTGCACAACAGCGCGTTCGGCGGCGCGTACTGGTACATGAACAAGCCCATTCCCGAGCTGCTGAAGGTACTGCCACAGGCGGCGCTCAAGCAGGATATTCCCCTGAGCTTGGGCGAGCCGGAAATGGCCTGCTGCCGCGTCTTTGACAAGGCGATTTTCGAGTTCCCCACCATGCCGCTGATGTACAGCTTCTATGAAGAGATGATCCACGGCGACCCCGCCGCCATGATTACCGGCGGCAGCTGCTCCGTAGACTTCGCCAACGAGGACGGCCGTCAATGCTTTGGCATCGTCTGCGAGATGCCCTATTTCCTAAGCAAAGCGTGCATGGACGAAAGCCCTGCGGAGGGCACCCGCTGCGACGCAGTGCTGAAGTGCTATGACCTGATCGACGCGCACAACGCCTTCATGAAGCCGCTGGTGGAAGAGCTGCTCCCCTATCTTGCGGAGAACAACGCCTATGCGCTGGCATTAAAGGAGCGCATGAGCATGAGCGAAGGCAACAGCGAGGCGAACCGTAACTTTGCCCGCACGAATCCCGAGTATCAGCAGACCGTCACGAAGGCGCAGCTGTTCGACAACCTGATCGCTATGCCCTTCTACACGCTGCTGGGCGTGGGCATGGTGAAGAAGGCCGCCGAAAACGCCGCCAAGGATCGTCCTGCGGACGCGGAGAAGCTGCTGGGCATTGCCGCCAAGGCGGACGCGTACCTGAAGGAGCAATGCGAGAAGATCGAGGCGCAGGCGGACTTTGAGCCCGCGCAGATTCGCCGTCTTGTCAGCGTGCAGCTGGCCTCGGCGCTGCTGTCCCTGTCCTGCATGAAATAACGCCGTAAGTCGGGCGAATGTCCGATTTGCATAGATTTTCACAAGGAGGAATCCCGGAATGAAAAAGCTTCTGGCCCTGCTGCTCAGCGTATCTCTCATGCTGTGCGGCCTGATCCTTCCCGCCGCCGCCGAGGGTGACACGCTCATCGCGGTCTTAGCCAGCGATCCCGTGTCCTACAACCCCGATGCTGCCATGGACGACCCCACCCTGATGGTGCTGGAGAACGTACTTAGCAAGTTGATCTGCTTTGACTATGCCGGCAATCTGATGCCCGACCTGGCGACCAGCTGGGACGTGAGCGAGGATGGCCTGACCGTAACCTTCCACCTGCGCGAGGGCGTGAAGTGGCACGATGGCGAGCCCTTCACCTCCGCCGATGTGAAGTGGAGTCTGGAAAAGATCGCCGCCGAGGGCTATTCCAGCACCTCTCTGGCGAACATGACCGCTTGCGACACCCCTGATGACAACACCGTGGTGCTGACGCTGGCGCAGCCGGACAGCTCTCTGATCTACAATCTGGCCTACTACGGCATGTCCATTCTGCCCAAGCACCTTTATGACGGTCAGGACTGGCTGACCTGCGACGCGGCGACGGTGAAGCCCATCGGCACCGGCGCATACAAGTTCGCGGATCATCAGAAGTCCGTCAGCGTGACGCTGACCGCCAATGAGGATTACTACGGCGAGAAGCCCGGCTGCGACACCGTGATCTTCTCCATCATCCCCGACACGAACACCGCTGTACAGGCGTTCCTGAACGGTGAGGTGGACTATCTGGGCTCAAGCGCTCCCGCCAGCGAGCTGGAAAATTTGGCGGCGCAGGGTGCGAATGTGTACTCTCGTCCCTTTGCCAGCCGCTACTACATCTGCTACAACATGCGCCGTGAAGCGCTGCAGGACGTGAACGTGCGTCTGGCCATTGCGAAGGCTATTGACCGTCAGGAGATCCTGGACAAGGCTCTGTCCGGTCAGGGTCAGGCTGCTGCGGGCTTTGCGCCCATCGCTATCGAGTGGGCCTACAACGGCGACGATGTGGTTCCCGCCAAGGATGTGGAGGGCGCCATTGCGCTGCTGGAGAATGCCGGTTATACCCGCGACGCAGACGGCTATTTCCTGACGCTGACCTGCCCCACCATGGCTGGCGACGACTTTGTGAACGTCACCACCGTTGTGAAGGCGCAGCTGAAGGAGATCGGTGTGAATCTGGTCATGAACACCATGGATGACGGTGCGTTCGTCGGCGTGGTGATGGCTGAGGATCCCGACTTTGACCTGACCATCATCAGCGGCTTTGCCGGCCCCGATGCTTCCGCCATGCAGACCCGTGTGGGCACCACCGGTGCGATGAACCTGATGGGTTACAGCAACCCCGAGGTGGACGAGTGCTATGCTAAGGCAAATCTGACCAGCAATCAGGATGAGCGTGCGGTATACTTCAAGCAGGCTCAGAAGCTGCTGAGTGAGGATCTGCCCATTGTGCCCCTGACCGAAGTGGTCATCACCGAGGTCAGCGCGTCCTATCTTCAGGACACGCCTTACAGCGCTCCCAACCTCTGCACCATCGGTCAGCTCCACACCATTAAGATTGTAAAGTAACGTGAGAATTTCTGGGGGGAGAGGCCGCTTCTCTGAGAGAAGCGCCTCTCCCCCCAGACCCCTC
>USCW01000056.1 GCA_900553315.1 uncultured Eubacteriales bacterium | reverse complement strand
GGAGGGGACTTTTCTTCAGAAAAGTCCCCTCCCTCGCAATACTCCCCCGTTACTTTACTTTCACAGGGCTTGTCCATGCGGATTTTTCATTGGCATCAATGATTTGGACGCGAACGAAGGTCTCGGAACCCTGAATGCTGTAAACGGCCTCGGTGAGATTTTCGCCAAGGACGCAGCGCTCGGCGGCCCATGGCAAATTGCTGTAGAACAGAATCGCCGACGCGGGAGAGCATTGCACACGTACCGTGCTTCCGTCGTACTCCACCTGATGGAACGCCGGGCCCTGCGTCGCATAAAAACGTCCCGCCGCTAAGGCCGCCAGAATGCTCTCGGCGGTCTTTTCTTCCGCCTGTACCATGTTCCAGCCGTGCGCAAAATCGGTGCCATAGAAGTGTACGTCGTCATTGGCCAGCCAGAACATGTCCGCACCACGGCTCGCCGCAACATCCAGCAAAGAGGAGGAGTCCGCACGGATCGCATTGTAGGGAATCGTTGAAACAGAGTTCCATACCTCCGCACCGAAAACGCCCTTCAGAGACGCAATGTATTCCGGAGGATTCAGCGACCACGCGGGATGATTCAGCATCGCCAGTCCGCCGCATTCGTTGATGCGGTCAATGCCGTCCTGCGGATTGCCGTTGCGGTCATAATTGTCCATCACAGCCTCCGTAACGCCAAGGCCCTGAATGTGTACCCATTGATCGGGCATGGTGTAGTCCAGCTCAATGCCGGGAATCATCACCAGTCCCTCGGGAATCTCCGCCGGGTCGGGCTTCGTCACCATGCGGTGATCCGTGATGGAGAGAAAATCGTAGCCCGCCGCGCGATAATCCGCCATGCACTCCTTCGGGGTCTTTTGACCGTCGCTGCAGGTCGTGTGCGCGTGCAGATTTCCGCGATAAAAGGGCAGCGATTCCGAAAACAGCTTCATTTGTGGTACGCTCCTTCCAATGCTTATCGATTATTTCTGCGAAGGCCCTTGGGGTAGTGGTTCTTCATGCGTCCTCCCGAAACCTTCCCCCAGCCTAACGTCAGCCCACCGTAGCAGGCCAGCGCAAAGCCCGCGCCGTTTTCCACCGCAAGCTCCTCGCCAGCCTGATATTTTGTTGCCTCCTCGCGGCTCAGCTCCACGCACGACACATCCGGCGGCTGTGCCGCCAGCGCCCACGCGTGATCCGGAAAAAACAGCTTTCCCCGCAACTGCCCCACATGCAGTCCGGCGCGAAGCACCCTCACGCCCTGCACGCTGGGACAGCCCTCGGGCAGCTGCACCATCGTATCGCCCAGCAGATACAGCCGAGCCATCGCCTTCCCCGCAAAGGCTTCAACGGTCTTCACCGCAGTCTTGTCGGCTTCCTTCAGCCCACTGAAGGGAGCCACGGTACATTCCGCTTCACCCTTGCGGCGCAGCAGCGCTACAAAGTGCCCTTCGCCGCGAATACGGTGCGGATACAGCGTCATGGCGCCCTCGCAGGAGCTCAGCCCGGGCAGCGCAAATGGTGACAGCTCAAAGTCCGGGTGTGTCTCCACGAACCACGCCATGTTTTCCTCATTTTCCGTAGGATTCAGCGTGCAGGTGGCGTATGTCAGCCGCCCGCCGGGACGCACCAGCTTCGCCGCGCTTTCAAGGATTTCCCGCTGACGCTTGGCGCATCCCGCGGGAGAATCAGCGGTCCACTCGGCACGTGTTTCCGGATGGCGGCGGAACATGCCCTCGCCGGAGCAGGGCGCATCTACCAGCACTGCGTCGAAAGCCTCTGGCCACCGTGCTGCCAGCACGTCCGGCAGAGCGGAAACGGTCAGCGCATTCATCACACCCATGCGCTCCATGTTCCGCGCGAGAATCGCCGCACGCTTGGGCACAGGCTCGTTGCTGATCAGCAGCCCCTGTCCGCGCATTCGACCCGCAATCTGGGTAGATTTGCCACCGGGAGCCGCACAGAGATCCAACACCCGTTCCCCGGGCTGTGGATTCAGCGCCGCCACCGCCGCCATGGCGCTGGGCTCCTGTAAGTACCAGCCGCCTGCCTCATGCAGCACATCCGCGCCCGCGTCGCTTTCCACGGTCAGGTAGTGTGCGCCAGGCTCCCAAGGCACAGGCTCCAACACGCCCTCCGGCCAGAATTCCTTAGCGGTGGGCTTGAGCGGATTCAAGCGGATGCCACGGCAATAGGGCTCCGTATAGCTATGCAAAAAGGCAGGCAGCTCCTCACCAAGCTGCGCTGCCATGCGTTCCAGAAATGCCCGTGGTAATGCCTCACTCATAGAATCCCATCCATTTCGGAGCATAATTTGAGGGATACCTCAGCTCCAGCGCCGCTTCACCGTGTCGCTTCCCTTAGGCTGCGGCGGCTGCCAGCTGGGCGGATAAACCGGCTGATGATAAGCTCGCTGCTTGTCCACCGCAGGTGCGGGAGGCGTGTAGCGATAGTTCAGTTCTTCCTCGTCATCCTTCAGGCTTTGCGTGACCCGCTGAAGCACCCGCTGGGGCAGACGCTCCACCGGAACCTCAATGACCTCGGCCATGGGCGGCTCGTAAGGGAGCAGCTGCTCCATGGGCTGAGGATAATCCTCCAAGCCCGTGAGGTCGGGCGTTTGCCGGGGGCGCTCTTCTGGCACGTGAAGATTGGTTGCCGCCCGGGGTCTGCGATAGGCTCGGCCGACGCTGCTGAACTGCATGGGCTGCTCCTGCGCGGGGCGCTCGAAGCGGCTGTAATAGGCGGTATCCTGCGGCACGGAAATAGGCTGCTGTACCATGGTCGGCTGCTGCACGGGAAACTCGTCCTCCGCCATGCGGGCGGTGCCGTCGGGATACACCCAAGTGCGCCCGGTGATCTGACGAGGAGGAGCCGCAGGGGCAGGAGGCGGCACTGGACGCTTCTTCGGCGCAGGAACGGGAACCTCTTCCGCGGGCTCCCATTCGTCCGCCTCCACGCCCTTGCCGCGCAGGCGGCGGAAGAAGCTGGCCCATACCTGCATGGGCCGCCAGCGGAACAGGTACACCACCACGTCCGTCACCACGCCCACGCCGCACAGGATCAGCGTCAGCGCTTTCCAGTTCTCGCCGATCCACGCGAGAAAGCCGCCGCCGCTGTCGCTGTTGACCAGCGCCCACATCTGGTTGATGGCTGTTCGAATCCATCCCAGCAGCACGCTGAAAACCGAATTGGCAAAGCTGCCCATTACATTCTCCTTCTCATGTTACTTTTTGCGAATCTCCACCTGAATGGAACCCGGCAGCACCTCAACATCGTAACTGATGTCGTCGCTGTCCTCCACCTTGCAGATAATCGGCAGGTCGTAGGTGCCCTCGGTAAGCCCGGACGCGTCGCAGGTCAGCGTCAGGTTGGCGCTGCGAAGCTTCTCCACCCACAGCTGCGGCCCGGAAATCGTCACGCCCACGCGGTTCTGCACCATAGTTGCGTCATAGCTGCTGTCAAGCCCCTTCACGCTGACCTTGACGTTTTCAAAGGTCTTTCCGCGAATGACCGGCCCGATCTCCACCGCCACAGTTACGGAATTGCTGCTCAGATAGGTCAGCTCCGAGGGCTGACGCACGCGAATCTGCGCAGTGAAGGAACTGCTTGCGCCCGTCACGTCCACGGAAGTATCCGCGTAAAGCGCATCCAGCGCATCCAGATTTTCCGCCCAGCCCGCCGCCGTAATGGTAGCGGGTGTCACGGTCACAGACTTGATCTCATAGCCGGTCGCCACCTCGCCGGTGGCCAGACCCAGCGTATTCATGTCGATTTCCCGTTCACTGTACAGGTACTGCTCCACCACCACGCTGTCCACCAGCACGGATTCGCTAGTGATTTCCAGCAGGTCGCTTTCCACGGCGTTGCCGTCGCTGTCCAGCAGACGGAAGGGCACGGAGGTACGCACCAGTCCCTCCCGGGCGGGGAGCGTGTTCAACTCCAGCGTGGCCTCGGCGCGGGCGATCTTCTCCACCAGCGAACGCGGACCGCTGACCGCCACCAGCGGCGGATCAAGCGACGGCGTTGCGGCGTAATAACCCGCGGGAGCCTCCCCGGTCGTCACAATGGACACGGGAATGCGATAACGGGTGATATATTCCTCGACCTCGATCTCCACCGTTTCGGGATAAATCTCCGTCACGGAGCCCCAAGTGGAGCTGGACGTGGACTGCACCTTCACCTGCTGTACGCCCGTCTCACGGATGCGGCTCAAGTCAATGCGCACGCTGTAATTATTGGCAGACGCGTTAGCGTACTGCATCTGCGGCACATCCGCAGACACCCGTGCCCCCTGCGTCACTTCACTTAAATCGCTGACCACGATGAAGCCATTGCGCTTCATGCTTTCCTCGCCCGTGACAGAGATGGTCACGTCGGTGAAATTCTTTTCCCGTGTCAGTGTGGGGTCCTGTGTAATCAGCCCCGACCACAGTACGATCGCCAGCAACACAGAAATCAGCTTAAAGGGCCAGTTATTCACCAGAAAGTGAAGCACAGCTTGTCCCACCGCATGGAGACGGCTTTCAGGCTTAGGCTCTGCGGGCGTTTTTTCCACCTGTGTTTCAGGGGTGTTTTCCGGCAGCTTGGTCATTTGACCGCCTCCTTCTCATGCTTCCGACCCAACAGGGACGAAAACAGATGGGTATGGGTGGGCGTATAAATCCCCTCCAAAATGGTGCGCAGGGATTTGCTGTCCAGATGGCGGGTAATGCGGCCGTTGCGAGCCATAGACATGATGCCAGTTTCCTCGGAGACGATCAATACGGTTGCGTCGGTGGTTTCGCTGATGCCGATAGCCGCCCGGTGACGGGTGCCCAATTCACGGCTGATGCCTCGACCCTCGGTCAGCGTCAGAATGCACGCCGCCGCCACGACCCGCGTGCCGCGCACGACGACTGCGCCGTCATGCAAAGGGGTATTGGGCTCGAAAATATTTTCCAGCAGCGGTGCGGAAATTTTGCCGTCGATAGCTGTGCCGGTCTCGATCACGTCCTTCAGGCCTGTTTTCTGCTCAAATACAATCAGTGCGCCGACCCGACGGCGGCTGAGATCAGTCATACATTGGATGATCTCGTCGATCACCCTGTCACGATCCTCGCTGTCGGCGCTGCGGCTGTTCTCGCGCATAGCGCCGCGACCGATCTGCTCCAGCGCCTTGCGCAGCTCCGGCTGGAACAAAATGACCAGCACCACCGCACCGTTGTTCACAACGCTCATCAGCAGCCAGTTCAAGGCCGTCAGGCCCAGCAGATCAGACACAAAGGTTGCCACAAGCAGCAGCACCAGGCCCTTCAGTACGGCGCTGGCCCGCGTCTGCCGCGTCATCATCAGCAGATAGTAAATAATCACCGCAACGATGAGTATATCCGCAACGTCGCTTAATCCCGGTCGGTGAAACACGTTCCATAACGCGGTCTGTACGGTATCCCACAGTCCTGCCAACGGACTTCGACCCCACTTTCGTATCCTTAATCTACTGCCTAAATGTATTATACAACATTTCCCGTCAACTATGAATCCCCTAAACCCGGGAATTTTTCCTTTTCCAGAAAAAATCCCAGCTATTTAACGAAAGAGGAACGTGGTTTCTTCCGAGTAGGAATGCGAGGGAGGGGGCTTCTCCATCAGAGAAGCCCCCTCCCTCGCATATTTCTCACTTATACACGATCATTTGGTTTTCGCGGACGGAGGTGATGAGGGTTAGGGCGTAGGACTGAGCTAAAGCGATACCTTGGGCGGTGGGTGCCGCCTTGGAGGCTAGCATTGGAATGCCGGCGCGGATCGCCTTCGCAATCATGTCAGTAGGAAGACGACCGCTGGAAAAGAGCGCGCATTCCGTTAAGTCGATGCCCTGCATCAGCGCCGCACCCAGCACCTTGTCCAAAGCGTTGTGCCGCCCTAAATCCTCACGGAAAAGCAGAATCTCCCCCTTGCGGATCAGATAACAGCTGTGTACCCCGTGCGTTGCATTGAACAGCTCCGTGCCCTCTCGAATCAGGCTCGCCGCACGATAAAACCACTCCGGCTCCCATGCGATCGGCACGACTGGCTTGGGCGCATCCCCTGTGCGGAACACATCGTTCAATACGTGATTTCCGGTGCAGCAGGTACCCGTCGTCTCCACAAAATCCTCCTGCCGCTCTGCCTGCGGCTGTCGATTCAGCGTCACCCGCGCCCGTGAACCATACTGACACAGATATAGCTGCGTCACATCCGCGAGACTTGTAATCATCCCTTCGGAATACAGCCGTCCCAATACCAACTCCGGCAACGCGCAGGGACTGCACACCAGCTTCATGGTCAGCAAATCATTCACGTAAACGTCCATGAAATGCTCCACCACAACGGTCGCCTCCACCTGCTCGGACAGTTCCTCCCGCCGATAGCGCACCCCTGCCGCCGTCTCTGATGCGGCCAGCTCCTGCGTCAGATCAATTAGCTCCATACTTCGTTCCCTCCACCAAATTTAGGGCAATACCGAACAAATGAGTTGGTGCGATGGCGAATGCATTTTTTGTCAGATGCGATTGCAGAAATCGAAGGTTTACTGGAGGTAAATCGAGATTTCTGCAAGAAGCAGATGGCAGAAAAGGCATCGCCAGCGCTGCCGACGAATTGTGCGGTAGTACCTTAGGAATATAGCAGCAGAATGTTCGCCGGAGCCACGCCAAAGGTCTCCGGAAAGCTCTGCCCACGCTTGTCCTTGCTCACCCGCCACAAAAGCGGCTCCGTATCCGGGCGTTGATTCGCCCAGCGGAAGCGTACCGACACCTCGAAGGGCTCCTCCATCTCGCCCACATAGACCACAGGCGCACGGTTCTGCTGCGCCTTCGTGTTAAAATAGTGGGCGCGGATGCCTACCGCCACCACATTATCCCGCACAGGCTGAGCAGTCGTCAGGTGAATGCCCCATTCCGGCACATTCACCTCGCAGTCCCCTACCTTCTCGGCTTTTGCAATATTTTTGCACCCCGTCAGCGACGCGGCGCAGATGCTCTCCGGGTCGGCAAACAGCGCCTTGGTCTCCTTCACCGTCTTGATGCTGCCCATGTCCATCACGGCAATCTTGCTGCACATGTGATAGGCTTCGTCCCGGCTGTGCGTCACCATCAGCACATCCCGGCCGAAGGAGTTCAGCAGCTCCTTCATCTCCATTTGCAGCCGCAGACGCAGATGGCTGTCCAGCGCAGAGAAGGGCTCGTCCAGCATCAACAGTTGAGGCTGGTTGACCATGATACGCGCCAGCGCCACGCGCTGCTGCTGACCGCCGGACAGCTGATTTGGCCTTCTCACCTCTAATCCGTCCAGTTGGAAAAAGTGAACCGCGTCCTGCATGGCCTTTTCTCGCTTGCGCCGGTCCTTTTCATGATGCAGCCCCGCGAGGATGTTCTGCCGCACGGTCATGTTGGGGAAAAGCGCATAGTTCTGAAAGAGGTAGCCCACGTGCCGCTGCTGAGGCGGCAGGTTGATATGCGCCGCCGAATCATACAGCACACGCCCATCCAGCACAATGCGACCCTCGTCAGGCTTTTCAATGCCCGCGATGCACTTCAGGGTCATGCTCTTGCCGCAGCCGGAAGCCCCCAGCAACCCTAGCACGCCGCCATCCATGGCAAAGGCGCTTTCCAGCGTAAAGCTCCCTAGACGCTTTTTGATATTTACTTGCAGGCTCATTTCATCGCCGCCTTTTTCTGCCGTCCTTCCAGCATATTCACCGACAGCAGCACCACCGCGCTGATGCCGAGGTTGATCAGCACCCACAGCATAGCTCCGCTCTCATCGTTGGTGCGCCACAACTGGTATACTGTGGTGGAAATGGTGGCTGTCTTGCCGGGGGTATAGCCGATCAGCATACTGGTCGCGCCATATTCGCCCAGCGCCCGCGCAAAGGCCAGCACGCAGCCCGCGCTGATGCCTTGCTTGCACGCGGGCATACGCACCCGCCAGAAGATCCACGTATTCGACCGCCCCAGCGTCTGTGCGGAATAGCCTAGATTTTTATCCACCGCCTCAAACGCGCCGCGAGCCGTGCGGTACATCAGCGGGAACGCCACGACGATGGCCGCCAGAATGCCGCCGTACCACGTCATGACAAACTTGATTCCATACTGCATCAGAAACTGGCCGACGGGACGTTTTACACCGAAGATCAGCAGCAGGAAATAGCCACATACCGTAGGCGGAAGCACCATGGGCAACGTCAGCACCACATCCAGGATGCCCTTGAGCAGCCGCGGCAGCTTTGCGGCGTAGTACGCGCAGAAGATGCCAAGAAAAAACACCGCTACGCTGCTGATCGCGGCGATCCGCAGTGAGTTCCAAAGTGGATACCAGTCCATAACGTCTCCTTTTGAATAAAAAAGGCCGCGTCAGGATGAACCCAACGCGGCCCAGTCGCTTTACTCAGCAGCCGCCACGGGGGAGAAGCCCACCGCCTCAAACACCTGCATGGCCTCATCAGTCTGGAGGTAATCGAGGAAGGCCTGCGCCGCCTCGGCATGAGCCGCGGTCTTCAGCACAGCGGCGGGGTAGATGACCTGACCGCACATTTCGGAGGTCGCGGCATCCACCACGGTGAGACCCGCAGAGAACGCGTCGGTGCAGTAGATGACGCCCGCGTCCACGCTGCCCTCGGCAACCTGGGTAGTGACTTCCTTCACGTTAGTGCCGTAGGTCAGGCTGCCGGCCTTAGCCAGCTCGTCCTCGTTCAGGCCATAGAATGCCAGAATCTTCTGGGTATACTGACCCACGGGCACATCGCTGTTGCCCATGGCCAGCAGGACTTCGCCCTTGCCCAGCATGTCAGCCAGCTGGTCGAAGCTCTCAATGCCTTTGGCGTTGCCCTCGGGCACAACCAGCGTGACCTTATTCTCCAGCAGGTTCACGCGGCTATCCTCCACCACGAAGTCCAGGCCGTCCTTATTGACCTCGGGATCGGCGGTGATGTCCAGCTGATTCATCTGCTTCTGACCCGCTGAAATGAACAGGTCGCACTCAGCGCCCTCTTGGATCTGGGTCTTCAGCGTTCCGGAGGAATCAAAGTTGTAGGTGATGGTCGTGCCGGGATGGGCTGCCTCATAGGTTTCCTTGATTTGGCTCAAGGTTTCCGTCATGGAAGCGGCGGCAAACACGATGATCTCGGTGTTCTCCTCCGCCAGCGCTGCCGTGCAGCTCAGGATCATGATCAGGGCTACCAGGATGCTTACC
>USCW01000055.1 GCA_900553315.1 uncultured Eubacteriales bacterium | reverse complement strand
CTGGGGGAGAGGCGCTTCTCTTAGAGAAGCGGCCTCTCCCCCAGTTGCCTCCCTCGCCTCTCTCATGAATTCATTTTTCGATGATTTGCTTGCACGCGCAGTCGATGAGGAGATTGAGAGCCTCGTCGAAGCTGGGGCCGATCTGGTCGGCACTTAGAAGAGCGCGGAAGAGAATGCAGGCCATGTTGAAGGCTTGCTCTTCACTAACGGTCAGCTTGACGTGCATCTTTTCTAGGATTTGATGCACAACCGCGGCTTCCGTCAGCGTGTGATTGCGCATGTCCGCCTCGGGCAGCTTGCGCAGCAGCAGCGGTACCTCCGTTTCCTGAAAGCGGGCCAGCGGCTGCTCGCGCATTACGCGGCAAGCAGTCTTCATCATCAGCGCCGCACGCTCCTGCCCGCTCAGCGAACCGGCGGCCTGTACCGCCTTTTCCGCCTCCATCGACATGGATTGATGCCAGCGCTCCATCACATCCAGAAATAAATGCTCCTTGCTCGGATAAAACTTGTAGAACGCACCCTTCGAGATGCCCGCTTCGGCGCAAAGCTCGTCCACGGAAATCTTTTTCATGCTTCCCTGTGCGGCAGCATGACGCGCCGCCGCAGATCGCAGCGCGTCCATGATCTGCTCCCGCTCACGGGGAGTAAAGCCTGTTGCCACCTTGCTTCACCTTCTTATTGCAGATAGATGGAGGCCGACGCCCCCAGCCGTCCACTGCCTGCCGGGATGGAAACATGCACCGTGTAATAGGCCGCGTTCTGCTTCGTCACACCCAGCGCGGAAATCTCCGTCACCGTGCCGTTTAACACCTGCGACTTGTTCACGTCCAGCGTCACAGGTACGGTGTCGCCAACCTTCAGCGTGCCCAAATCCATTTCATCTACGTCCGCCACAACCTCCAGCGTGTCCGTCAAATAAATGCGGCAGAGCAGCTGTCCCTTCCATACCTGCTGGCCAGGGTTCACTGCGACCGTCGCCACAACACCGGCGGCAGAGGCTGTCACTTCCGGCTGATACGCATCCGGGGCTGCGTCGGCGCTGACCAGCTCCATCAGCAGCTGCCCCTTTACCACATGGTCGCCCTCCTGCACATGCAGCGCCGCTACACGACCGCTGCCCTGCACCATCAAACTGCTCCGGCGGGTGATAACGCCCTTGCCGACGCACTTTTTCGCGTCGTAGCTGTCATTGCGATACAGGGTCACGTTTTCCTTCTGGTCAAAGTCGCCCGTCAGTATGTCCAGCACATAGCCGCTGTCGCTGACCGCTACAACGCGGCCGGTGCCCTCGGTGTGGCTGGACTTGGTGGACTGGAAATACAGCGTCTCGCCAAGATGCAGCGTCCGGGTATCCTCGCTGTTGTAAGCGCCGGTGGTCGTCGCCTGAACCTGTTGATCTATGTCCGGCTCCAAGCCCAGCACCGCACCCCAGCGGCTCATGGCTGCCGTTGCGTCGTCGCCCTCGCTGGCGTAGACAGCCTTTACGGTCGCGTCTTCGGTAGCGTAAATGCCGGTGGTGACAAAGCCCATCAGGGTCTGCCCAGCTTCGACCGCGTCCCCGGCAGTCAGGTCAAAGGCTGTCAATGTGCCGCTCATGGGAGCGGTCACGTCCACGTAGTTTACAGCGGTCACAACACCGTCCGCCAGCGGACGGCCCGTCAGGTCTTCCGCAGCCAGCGCGGGAACCGCCGCCATCATGTAAAGCGTCATCAGCAGACAAAACAGCTTTTTCATTGCAAGCATCCTTTCTTTATTCAACGCTCTTGAGCGCCTCAACCATGTCAATGGAGTGTACCTTCCGTGTCAACAGCAGTTCGATGCACAGGCTGAACGCCATGGTGATCAGGCTGGCGAGAACGATGGACTTGGGCGCGACCTGCGCCGCGTAGACCATGGTTTCTGATTTCACGGAGCCCAGCACCGCAGAGGTCAGCCAAAGGCCGGGGAAGATACCCAGCAGCATTCCAAGGAAGGTTACGACCTCCGTTTCGCGCATCATCAGGCGTCGAATCTCCTTTTGGTGATAGCCTAACACCTTCAGCGTGGCATAGTCGCGGGAGCGTTCGGTAAAGTTCATCAGACCCATGTTGTAGCAAATGACGAAGGCAAGTCCCAGCGCTGCAAAATACATCAGGCTGAACACCGCCGTGGTGGATTCCATCATGGTCATGGTTTGATCGTACTGGTCGATAGGATCCTTCAGCGTGGAAACGTCGTCCATTTGCTCAAGCTCCCAGCGGCATTGAGCCGATGGATTTTTCAGCAGCAGCGCGGTGGGGCGGAAGGCTCCCTTGTGCAGCTGCTCCCAGCTCTTGCGGGGCAGGAAGATACCTTGCCCAATGTTGGTGTCCACGACCTCCGTCAGCGTGAAGGAGAGGGGATCGTCATCGCCGGGGAGCCACACCTCAACCTGATCGCCAAGCTTGAGCCCCATCACGTCCAGCAGCTTGCGGCTGATGGTAAGGCCAGACTCTGGCAGGGCTTGCGGCGTGTTGTTCTTACCGTAGCGCAGGAGGGTTTGATCTTCTTCCATGACGGTCAGTACCACGGTGCGGCGGGAACCGTTCACCCGCAGACTGACGGACTTTTCCATGATGCCCTCGACCTTTTCTGCGTCCAGTCGCTGTTGGTAGCTTTCCAAGGTGCCGCTTTGCGTGGTATCCAGATCGGCACGAAGACCATAGCCCACGGTGCCGGTATAGTAGTTGCCGACGCAAGCGTCGATGGAGTCCTGCAAGCCCATGGCGCAGATAATCAGCATGTTGCAGCACAGCACGCCCACCATGGACATAAGGGTGCGTCCCTTGTTGCGGGCAATGTTGCGCACGACCATCTTGCTGTTGAAGGAGAAGCGCCGCCACAGTCCCGTCCAGTGTTCCAGCAGAATGCGGCTGCCTGCCTTGGGGGGCTTGGGCCGCAGAAGCTCGGCGGTCACTTCACGGGCTGCCTTGTTGTAGGCATGGAGGCAGATCAGCACGCTCAGCACCACCATCAGGGCGGTCATAGCCCACGCGCTCCACGAGATGGGGGCGCGAAGCTTCACTGGCAGATAGTAATGGGCGGCCTCCATGGCATAGAGCATATCCGGCAGGGTGTACTGCCCCACCAGCGTGCCCAGCAGCGCACCGAAGGCAGACGGCACCAGCGCGTAGCATAGATAGTGTCTGCGGATTTTGCGGTCACTGTAACCGAGAGCCTTCAGCGTACCCATCTGTGTGCGCTGGTTCTCGATCATGCGGGTAAGGGTGGTCAGCACGATCATGGCGGCCACGATGAAGGCCAGCACGGGGAACACCAGCGTCAGGTTTTTAAAAATATTCACGTCGCCCCGGGTGCGCTGGGTGCTGGCGTGGGTCTTGTGATTCAGGATCAGCGCGTCCGGCAGAAGCGACTGAATATCGGCTTCCACCTGCGTCTGGTTTGCATCGGCCTCGGCGGTGACGATAGCTTCATTAAAGGGCACGTAGTTTATCGCTTCCCAGCAGATGACCGCGCAGCCGTAGGTGACGGGGTCGGGGATAACATCCTTGGCGGTAATGACGTGCTCTGCATCGTTGATCAGGCCGCGGATGAGAAACGTCCGCTCTGTACCCAGCACATCCAGCCGAATGGAATCGCCGGGGTGCAGGTCATGGGCTTGAGCAAATTCCTCCTGAAGCAGAATGCCCCGGCGGTCATTCTGCTGAAGGTTTTCGCCCTCCACGATCTGCGGCACATTGATACGCGCCGCACCGTTAAAGGCGTGTACGTTGAGCGACACATCGTCGCCCAGCTCGGGGCAGTCCATATCGGCGGTGAAGCGAGCCTGTACGTCGGCCACGCCGCGAATGTTGGCGATGTTGTCCACGTTGCGCTTGCTCAGGCCGCTCAGATTCACCCAGTAATCTGCCAGATTGCCATCCTCAAAATAGGTTTCGACGGACAGATCCAACATCCGCCACGCACCGTCCAGACCGCTGTACACCCATGTGCCCAGCGCGCACAGCAGCACAATAGCCACAAACTGCATGGCGCTGCGGGTCATATCCCGCCAGAGCTTTCTTCTCAGCACGTTCGGCCCGCGGCGGCGCTCCCTCGCCGTGACCCGTGCCGGTGCTGTTTCTACCATGCGATGTCCTCCACCTTGGCGGGATGGGGATTGACCGCATTCTCCTGAATGCCGCCGTTGCGCATTCGAATGAGGCGGTCGCCCAGCGGGGCGATGCTGGCGTTGTGGGTGATGATGACCACGGTGGTGTTGTAGGTCTTGCTCACCCGGCTGAGCAGGTCAAGCACCTGCTCGCCCGTTTTGGAGTCCAGCGCACCGGTTGGCTCGTCGCACAGCAGCAGCGCGGGGTTTTTGCACAGCGCCCGCGCAATGGATACGCGCTGCTGTTCGCCGCCGGAAAGCTGGGCGGGGAAGTTATTCATTCGTGCGCCAAGTCCCACTTGCTCCAGAATCTCCCGGGGATCCAGCGCCTTGGGGCATACCTGCCGGGCCAGCTCGACGTTTTCCAGCGCCGTCAGGCTGGGCATCAGATTGTAAAACTGAAATACGAAGCCCACGTCCAGCCGGCGATACTCCGTCAGCTGGGGGCCGCGCATTCCCGTAATGATCTTATCGCCCACCTGAATCGTACCGCTCGTCACTTTGTCCATGCCGCCCAATAGGTTCAGCACGGTGGTTTTGCCTGCGCCGCTGGGGCCCAGCACCACGCAGAGCTCGCCCTTTTCAATGCCGAAGGTCACATGATCCGCCGCGTGAACGATCTGTTCGCCCACGCCGTAATCCTTGCAGACCTGGTCAAAGGTAATGTAGCTCATAAACACCTCCATCGACCGTGTGACTGAAATTGCTTTTACAGTCATATCGTACAATGACTGTCTGCGGCTGTCAAGCGCTTCCTTGGAAATTCATAGATTCTTCATAACTGAAAGACTTGTAAAACATGCCCGTCGGAGCTTGGCAAAGAAACGGGATCGTGATAGGATGAAAGAAAGATAATCGTTGTATAGTGCCCACAGGATCGACCTTGATAGGGGAGAAGCAAATGAAAAAGATGATGTTGGCACTTTGCTGGACGCTATTGCTTTGCGTGCTTGCTGTCTGCGCAAGCGGAGAGGGACAGCTATTGACAGACGAATATTTTGGAAATTTGGCGATGGCGGGCGGGAAACTGCATTTTTCGATGGGCAACGGCTTTGTCAGCGTCAGCTATACACCGGAGGAAGGTATACAAATCATCGCGGAGGAAGCGCGGGACTATGTGTTCAGTGAAGCGGAAGAAGCCTACTTCGTCCTGGACAATCAACTGTATCGAGAGAACGCACCGAAAGCGCCGATTTTAACGCTTCCTTCTGCGTATCAGAATGAGGATTGGACGGTACAATATTTTCTGGTGCAGGATACGCTGGTTGTATACTGCAATAACAGTATAGCACTATTGTCCCTTGCGACGGGGCGGGAGGCGATGCTGACAGGCGGCAACGTCTACGGTATCACGGTGGATGATAACTGTATTTATGCTTTGCAGGTAGACAGCACGCAGGAGCACCTCTATTGTCTGCGGGCTTATGATGCGCAGGGAAAGCTTCAGCGGACGGTGACGACCTTCGATCAGGCGGATGTGTACGGCTTATGCTGTGACAGTATTACAGGGGCGCTATATTGGATACAAACCTCTACGCTGTATCGTTGGCAGAACGGGAACGCGGAGCCCCTGCGCATTCTGCCGCTGGATTGGCTGACTACACGACGGGTGGCTGTGTTTGCGCAGAAGTACGTTGCGGCAGTTTGGAACGGCGGATTATACCTGTTTGATATGACGCAGACACAGGATGCGGTATCGTTGACGATTCGTGGTATTCAACCGGAAACTATTAGCATAGACGGTGCTTTCATGCTGGAAAATCCTAATAGAGCGATTCAACGAAACAATGATAACGCCATGACCGCCGAGGATGTCTACACGGCGATCATGGGGAAGGAGGATACCGTAGACCTTTTCCTCGTGCAATGGTCGTCCAGCCTTGTGGAGCTGATGCAGCGTGGGTATCTGGAAGCGCTGAACAGCGAAGGCCTATTGGCCGACGTAGCCAGCATGTATCCCGCCTTTCAAGAAATGGTAACGTATGATGGAACGCTCTACGCCGTGCCGGAGAACGTGATCGTGAAGGGATGGCGCGTCTCTGCGGATATGACCGAGCAGGTGGAGGCTCCGGAGACGCTGGCAGAGCTGCTGGACTTTATTGAAGCATGGGAGGAAAACGACGCAAATGACGGCCGTCCTGTGGTGGCGGACGATGTGTATGGCGCTTGGACGGCGGCGGATTTCGCCAGCTATGCCTTGGAGCAACATGTAATGACCGCAGTTCAGCAGGGGAAGGAGATTGATTTCCAAGACGAAAATCTGATGGCGCTGCTGGAACGCATTCGTCAAATGAAGGAACAGCACTTATTGAGCGACACAAGCGAGCCGATTCGCAGCGGCTGTGTGTTTGCGGCGGCGCGAACGCTGTCCAAGTATCAAAATTCCGTGGATGTGCTGGGAGTCTCCATGGATAGGTGGCGGATTATCCGTTCTCCTGCGCTGGAGGCAGGGAGCGAACCTGCAGTGGGCGTGGCACTGACGGTCTACGTGGTCAATCCCTACAGCCGACATATCGCGGAAGCACAGCAATTCCTGACTTATATGGCGCAGAATCGTCATGAGCAAATAGAAGGGTGCCTGAATGCGCATTGTGAGGCAACGCTGCGCGAGAGCGCACAGGCGGAGTTGGATGAGTTGTCAGCGGAAGAAAGACAGGGCGTTTTGAACAAGTCGAGCAGTTGGATGTACCACGAAGCGGCGCTGACGGCCTATCGGGAGCAGATTCTGCCTTATTTATGCGTAACGCCTTGCCGTCTGCTGGAAAACGAACGACAGAGCAGCCTGGTTCCGTGGGTGGAGCTGCAAAACGCGGTGCAGCAGTATATGGACGGCATGACGGACATTCGTTCATGCGTGCAGCGTTTGAACGCCATCGTGCGCACGCAGATTTTGGAAAACTGAGCGTTTTGTGTCGAATCGGAGCGAATTCCCGGCGAATACATTGCCAAGGCCGCAATAATATGTTATAATAGGTACTATCGTCCAAAGATCAACTTGGAGGGAGTACCTATGCATCAGCCTACGCAGACGGAGCTGCAGGAAATTCTTGCTCATTTCTGTACGGAGGGACAGGTCAAGGCGATTCGTCCTTATGGCAGCGGTCATATCAACGATACGTTTCTGGTGGAGACACAGCGAGCGCCTAACTATATTTTGCAGCGGGTTTCGTCCGCGTGCTTTCCCCGACCGGTGGAGGTCATGGAGAACGTGTGCGGCGTGACGGGCTTTCTGCGGAAGGCTATTCTTGCGGCGCATGGCGACGCGGACCGCGAGACGCTGACGCTGCTCCCAACGCGGGAGCATGGTTACTGGTTCGTGGACGCGGACGGCGACTGCTGGCGCGTTTATCTGAACATTGCCAATACCCGCACCTATCAGCTGCCGGAGAATGCGGATATTTTCCGCAAGGCAGGTCAGGCCTTCGGCAAATTCCAGATGATGCTGGCGGATTATCCCGCCGAGACGCTGCATGAGACCATTCCGCACTTCCATGACACGGTGAGCCGGGTAGAGGCGCTGCGTCAGGCGATTCGGGAGGATCGTGCGGGACGTGCGCAGGGCGTGCAGCCGGAGATCGAGTTTGCGTTGGCGCGTGCCGAGAAGGCGGGCGCACTGGTGAATATGCTGGCAGCGGGGGAACTGCCCCTGCGCGTGACGCATAACGATACGAAGCTGAACAACGTTCTGATGGACGCGGAAACGGGTGACGGCGTGTGCGTCATTGATCTGGATACCGTGATGCCCGGCCTGTGTGCCTATGATTTTGGCGACGCGATCCGCTTCGGCGCGAACACCGCCGAGGAGGATGAGGCGGACGTATCCAAGATTCATTTCAGTCTGCCCATGTTCAAGGCGTATGCCGAGGGCTACTTGAAGGAAGCAGGAAGCGCCCTGAGCGAGGCGGAGGTTCGCAGTCTCCCGCTGGGCGCGTGGATGATGACCTATGAGGTTGGCATCCGCTTTCTGACGGACTATCTGAACGGGGACGTATATTTCCATGTGGCGTACCCGGAGCACAACCTTGTGCGTGCGCGGAATCAGTTTGCGCTGCTGGCGGATATGGAGAAAAACGAGGAGGCCATGGACGAGGTGGTGGCTTCTGTGGTGGAAGGAAATCAAAGGATGAAGGAGCCGATTCTTGTCATTATGGCGGCCGGCATGGGCAGCCGCTACGGCGGTTTGAAGCAGATGGATCCCGTGGGCCCGGATGGCGAAGTGATTTTGGATTACAGCATTTTTGACGCACGCCGTGCGGGCTTCAAGCGCGTGGTGTTCCTCATTAAGCACGAGATTGAAGAGGATTTCAAGCGCTTGGTGGGGGATCACATCGCTCAGCACATGGAGGTGCGTTATGCCTTCCAGCAGTTAGATAAGCTTCCGGAGGGCTATGCGGTTCCTGAGGGACGCACGAAGCCTTGGGGCACGGGCCATGCGGTGCTGTGCTGCAAGGAGCTGATCGACGCGCCCTTTGCGGTCATCAATGCGGATGACTACTACGGCCCCGACTGCTTCAAGCTGGCCTATCATGCGCTCCGCAACATGCAGGATGACGACAAGCATCGTTACATGATGGTGGGCTATCAGCTGCACAACACGCTGACGGATAACGGTCACGTGGCACGCGGCGTTTGCACAGTGAAGAATGGTTATCTGGAGGCGGTGCAGGAGCGGACGCATATCATCAAGACGGTGGACGGTGCGCTGTACACCGAGGATGAGCAGACCTATCACAAGCTGCCAGAGGACACGTTGGTCAGCATGAATCTGTGGGGGTTCACGCCGAGCATTCTGGACGCGCTGACGAAGGACTTCCCGGCGTTCTTGGACAAGGCGTTGGCAGAAAATCCGCAGAAGGCGGAGTTCTTCCTGCCGACGGTGGTGAGCCATCAGCTGGCGAAGGATACGGCGACGGTGCAGGTGCTGCCGTCTCCCGACAAGTGGTACGGCGTGACCTATCAGGCCGACAAGCCCGTAGTGAAGTCTGCCCTCCGCTGTCTTGCCGAAGAGGGTCTCTATCCCATGCCTTTGTGGAAGTAAGGGAATGTGAATATTGCGAGGGAGGGGACTTTTCTGATAAAAAAGTCCCCTCCCTCGCGCTCCCTCCTGAAAAGATATGGTGG
>USCW01000054.1 GCA_900553315.1 uncultured Eubacteriales bacterium | reverse complement strand
GGGAGGGGCTTCTCGCAGAGAAGCCGCCTCCCCCGGAGTTTCCCCTTACTTAAACTGCCCTAAGAATCTCATGTCGCCTTCGTAGAGGAGACGCATGTCGGGGATGCTGTAGCGCTGCATCGCAATACGCTCCAGACCAATGCCGAAAGCGAAGCCGGAGTAAACGGTGCTGTCAATGCCGCACATTTCGAGTACCTTGGGATTCACCATGCCGCCGCCCAGCACCTCGATCCAGCCGGTGCCCTTGCAGACGCGGCAGCCCTTGCCGTGACAGGCCGCGCAGGTCAGGTCAACCTCCGTGGACGGCTCCGTGAAGGGGAAGAAGCTGGGACGGAAGCGCGTCGTAATGCCCTTGCCGTACAGACGCTCCGCAAAAGCGTTCAGCGTGCCGCGCAGATCAGCCATGGTCACATCCTTGTCCACCACCAAGCCCTCCATCTGATGGAACACCGGGCTGTGGGTCGCGTCCACCTCGTCCGCGCGATACACGCGGCCGGGGCAGATCACACGAATGGGCGGCTTGCGGGTCAGCATCGTCCGCGCCTGCATGGGCGAGGTGTGCGTCCGCAGCACAATGTTGTCGTCAATATAGAAGGTGTCCTGCGCATCGCGGGCAGGATGATTCTTCGGAATGTTCATCAGCTCAAAGTTGTAGTGATCCAGCTCCACCTCGGGGCCCTCCACCACCTCAAAGCCCATGCCGGTGAAGCAGTCCACCATCTCGTTCAGGCACAGGGTCAGGGGATGCGCGCTGCCGTGCGCAGGCTCGTCGCAGGGCTGCGTCACGTCAATCGTTTCCTTTTTCAGCGCCTCTTCCTGCTCCCGGGCCTTGAACTCGCGCAGCTTTTCATCCAGCATTCCGGTGAACTTTTCCCGCGCCTCGTTGATCATCTGACCCGCCTGCGGACGCTCCTCGGGGGACAACTGTCCCATGCCGCGCAGAAGCGCCGTCAATTCGCCCTTCTTGCCCAGCACCTTCACCCGCAGACTTTCCAGCGACTGCGTGCTGTCCAAGGACTGCATTTCATCCGAGAAGTGCGCGTGGATCTCGGCGATTTTCTCTTTCATACCCATTGCGTGTACCGCTCCTTCCTTGTGCAGCGACATAAAAAAGCCTTCGTCCCCTCTTCTGGGACGAAGGCGTACATGCCGCGTGTTACCACCCAAATTCCGCACGGCGGCGCTGCCGCGATGCGCTCATAGCCTTTCACGGGGCTGACCCGTCGCTGCCTACCGGGCGAATGCCTTTCAGCGGCGCAGCTCGGAAGGGAATTTCCTGCACCCCGCCAGACGGCTCGCACCATTCGCCGTCCTCTCTTCGGTCAGGGCTCCCGCAGGCGTTGTCCTTCGTCATCGCCTTTGCATATGCCGAAATTATAGCATGGAGAAAGGGAATTGTCAAAGGGGGACGCAAGGAGATTGGCGAGGGGAAACTCGCCTCAAGAAGCCCCCTTACCCCCTCACAGCTCCATGACATAGACCATGCAGGGATTGCGTTCACCCCAGAGCGTGGGGAAGCATTCGAGGGGCGCGAAGCCTAAGGAGCGATAGAAGGCGTTCGTGCGGTCGTAGCAGGGATAGCAGCCCTCGCGTACCGTCTTCACCTGCATCATGCGATAACCCGCAGCCTTCGCCCATGCGCGAGCCGCGGCAAAAAGCGCCCTGCCCATGCCGCTGCGGTGCATCTCGGGGCGAACGCCCATCACCGCAAGCTCCACCGCCGCAGGGCTCGTCTCCTGCAACGCGATGAAGCCCCACACCTCGTCCCCGTGCAGCGCCGCCCAGAAGGGCTGACGGCGGCTTTCCGCAATGTACGCCGCCGTGCTTTCGGGAATGCCGAACCACTCCGGCAGCGCATGCAGCACCGCCTCCGCATAGGCCGCACGGCGGTCGGGCTCCTCCACCGCCGTGATTTCATAGCTGTATTTCTCGGTCATCTCCGCCATCTCGCGCAGAATCCCCTCCCGATCTACCGGCGGAATGTGCCCATAACAGTAAAAATCAAAATCGAAGCTGTCCAAGAGCTTCACATACGCCGCGATGCGTTCCGGGTTTGCGCGGCCGTGCCCCTCATAGAAGTCTTCGCACTCCGCGTCCCCAGCAATCAGCGCCTTTTCCTCTGGGGCCCAGATCAGCATCGCGTCCCGGGAATGCACCGAATCCGTGGGGATCAAGTGCAGCGTCACGCCGCCCAAGTCAAGCGTCATAAGACTGTCAATGCCCATGTCTGCGGGCTGTACGCAAATCTCGGAAAGGTCGGCGTACTCCTCCCGAATGCAGCCGTTGCAGAAGGCAATGTCCTCCCCCGTCTGCTCCCGTGCGTCCATGGCCTCCCGCGTCCACGCCCATTGCGCTACCTCGCGCAGCTTCTCCTGCATCTTCGCCGTGGCAATGCTCGCACCGTGAATATAAGGCAAGCCAAAGGTGTGATCCCAATGCCAATGGGTCAGCACGGTAAGCTTCGGCAGGGGCAGCCCCGCCGCCGTCAGGGCGCTGTAAAACAGCTCCACATGCGCCCGGGAATTGCCCGCGTCCACCGCCACGCTGTAACGGTCGCCGCGAATGTAATACAGCAGCGGCCGATCCGTGCGCTGCTCCCCGGGCAGGTAGGAAATTCGATCCGTGATCTTGATAAGCTCCATGAAGTTCCTCGTTACGCTTTCTTCGTCAGATTGCGGCACGCGTACAGCCCCGCCAGCAGCAGCACCGGGAAGATCACGCCCGCAAGAATACCCAGCCTCAGTTGGTCGCCCAGCGCCCCGGACACAAAGCCCACCAGCGTAGGCCCGCCGGAGCAGCCCAGATCGCCCGCCAGCGCCAGCAGCGCAAACAGCGCCGTACCGCCGCCGCGCATGGTCTTAGCCGCAATGCTGAAGGAGCCGGGCCACATAATGCCCACGGACAGGCCGCACAGGCCGCAGCCCACCAGCCCCAGCCACGCCTGATTCGTCAGGCTGATGAGCAGATACGCCGCCACACACAGAATAGCGCTGCCCGCCATGAATTTTTCGAGATTGACCTTATCGCCGTACTTGCCGTAGAACACGCGGGACAGACCCATCAAGGCCGCGAAGCAGGTCGGTCCCAGCAGATCGCCCATGGTCTTGGAAATGCGCAGTCCCTGCTCGGCAAAGGTGGACGCCCATTGGCTCACCGCCTGTTCGCTGGCCCCGGCACACATCATCATCAGCATCAGCACCCAGAAGAGCTTCTGCTTGCACAGCTTCTTCACGCTCATGCCCTTTTCGCCCTCTTCCAGCAGCGTGGCGATGGGCACGCGGGTGAACAGCAGCAGATTTGCCAGCGGCACCAGCGCCCACAGCAGCATCATGATCTTCCAGTTTTGAATGCCGAACAAGGCGAAGAACGCCGTGGAGATCAGCACCACGCCCATGTGCCCCCAGCAGTAGAAGGAGTGCAGCAGACTCATGGCCTTTTCCTTGTTATGCGTGGGGCACGCCTCCACAATGGGGCTGATAATGACCTCCAGCAGACCGCCGCCCACGGCATAGACCATGATGGAGATCAGCAGCCCTACAAAGGGGGAGGGCAGCACCTCCGGCAGAATGGTCAGCAGCACGAACCCGGCGATGGCCATGGCGTGCGCCAGCACCGCCGAGGCTCGGTAGCCGATCTTATCCACAAACTTCACCGAGGCCAAGTCCACCAGCAGCTGCAAGCCGAAGTTCAGCGTCACCAGCAGGGTGATTTGGGAAAGCGGAATGCCGTACTGGCTCTGAAACGTCAAAAACAGCAGCGGCACAAAGTTATTGACGATGGCCTGAACGATATAGCCGACAAAACAAGCCACCTGCGTTTTTTCATAGTTCTTTTCCGTAGGCTGCATGGGACGTTACACTCCTTTATCGCTCGTATCTTCGACCTTCTTGCCCAGCGGCCAGCCCAGACGGGCCAGTTGTCCGGTAATCAGGTTCAGCACGTCCTGCTCTTCTAATTCGGGGGGCACCTGTCCCTTGCGGCGCAGTCGGCGGAACCGTGCCCGCACGCCTATCCGCTTCAGCAGCGGCAGGGAGCGCAGATATTTCCGCTCTGCAAACCGGCGAAGATCGTCCTCCAGCCCCGGCTGGATCAGGCAGTCCTGAATGTGGCTCTTTACGCTGTCCTCAGTCAGCAGCAGACCAAACTTATCGTGGATCAGATCATACTGATCCTGCTCCAGCCGTGCGATCTTTTCCGCAGAAGCTTTAGCTAACGCCACCAGCTCCCGGCGCTGCCATGCGGCAATGTCTGCCTGTGTGGGGGCGGGCACGGCGGGAGCCTCCTCCGCACGGCGGATGCCCTCCGCGGCCTTTTCCAGCAAAAGCCTCCGCCACGCCAGATACTTTCCCGGATTCTCCGCCAGACTGGGGAAGCCGTTTCGGTTCACCGACGCGGTGAAATCCTCCACCGAAGCCACGGAGAAGAACCCGTCCATGGGCGAAAATCGCCGGGTGTCTTCATAGCCGCTGTTATACAGCAGCAGCACGGGCACCTCCATGGCCAGACAGGCCAGCGCGCAATGGAGCCGTCGGGTCACGACCCACGCCGCTCCCGCATAGGTGCGCAGGGTGTCCTCCGCCCGCCGCATCCGCTCCGCATACGTTTCCTTCGCGGCCTCGGGCGGCAGATGATGGGTCAGCTCCCGAACCTCCACATGCGCCGCCTTCTCGTAGCGGCGGAGGCTTTCCACGGCCTTCTCCGGCACATCCACGCAGCAGATATACCGCTGACGGCGCGGCACGTCCGCCGGGCGTTCCAGCGTGAGCGTCAGGCAGCAGGAGACATAGCTTTCCACATGCAGTCCGTTCAGCAGGGCGGCAGTCGCCTCGTCCCGGCAGCCCACAGGCCCCCAGCGGCGCAGGTAGTCCAGTCCCAGCCCCTCCATGGCGTCCAGCCGACTGCCCCACACGTCCTCCCGGGACACATGCAGACCCAGACACACGGGCCGCAGGGATGGGTGCGGCGGCCAATGAAAGCGGCTCCGCAGCACGTTGCCGCTCAGCAGGGTGACAATATCCTCCCCGGCAGGCATAGGCGGCTCGTCCAGCCGTTCGCCGTCCAGCGTCCTATCCACGCGGGGCAGCAGCCGACTGGCGGCCAAGGTCTGCATATCATCGCCCAGATTGGTGGACGCGGGATGCCAGATTACGCCGTATCGCATTGCAATACTCCTCTTACAGCTTGCCATATTTTTCGATATATTCCTCAAGGCAAAGGTTCTCATCCCGCATTTTCAGGGAATGCTCCTCGCCCACATAGCGGAAATGCCACGCCTCGGCGCTGAAGCCGGTGATGGCCTCCTTCTCCTCGGTATAGCGCAGGATGAAGCCGTACTCCCAGCAATGCTGGCTGATCCAGTTGGACTGCTTCGTTCCCTTGAAGCTCACGCCGGGGACGGTGATGTCAAAAGCAAGGCCCGTATGATGCTCGCTGGTGCCGGGCTCCGCGACGGTCTTCAGCGCAGCGCTGAGCGCCTTGGAAGCGGAAAGCCCCTGCTTACGGTATTCTGCGGTCTTCTTATCCAGCAGCGTCTGCTGATAGCTGACAGAGCGCCACCCGGCGCTGACCTGCCAATGATCAATGCCCTCGTCCTTCGCAGCGCGAAGCATGGTCATCAGCGCGTCCACGGCGGTGCGCTCACCCTCAATACCGTTGGCTTTGATCTTCACAACGTTTTTATCGCAGTATTGGGTCATATTGACCAGCTCGGCGCATTGATAGCCGTCGGGCAGCGGATGCTCCTTGTTGACCAGCAGGGGCATTCCATGCACGTTCCAAGGCTGATTGGCCAGCGGAACGGGGGTATTCGTCGGCGCAGGGGTCGGCGTTGCGACAAACATCTGGGCATCAGCCGAAAAGAGCAAGGCACGGGTCTCGCTGCCGACCACGCCGTCGGTATCCAAGCCATTCTGATACTGGAACAGCATCACGGCCTCCCGGGTGGCGTTGCCGAACTGGCCGTCGATCTCGCCGGAATAGTATCCCAGCGTCTTCAGCCGGGATTGCAGATTGGTCACGTCGTCGCCCTGCGCGCCGTTCTTCAGCACAGGCTCTGCGGTAGGCGCATTAGGATCCGGCGTAACGACCAGCACATTTCCGCCCACGGGCTCCGCCGTCGGCGTAGTCGCCGCCTCTTCCCGCGTCAGCTGCACGTACCCCGCCGTGCGCACGCCCAGCACGATCATCAGCACGCACAGCGCTCCCAAGCACACCAGCCCCACGGTCTTCTTCACGTTTCCCATACGCCCCCTCCTTCTCCCCCAGTATACGCCACGCCCAAGGAAAGCGCAAGAGGGAGCGAAAACGGACGCGAATGTCGGCGGCGTGCCGCTTTCTTTGTATGCGCGTTGACTTTTTCCCCCTGCTTCCCTATAATTTAGTAGAATGGATTGAACAACAATGACCTTAAAAGGAGCAAACCTATGACGCTTACGTCAGCCGAAAATCGGCATAATACCTTTACAGATGTCCTGCTGATGGCAGGTATTCTCTTTACCTTTCTCTACCGGATCATGGAAATGCTCTGGCTGCCGAACCTTGACGTGGCGGCGCAGTATCTTCCCACCCTTTGGGGGCTGCTGGCCGGTGCGCTGGCGGTGCGCGGACAGGCTTTCCGCCGCAAAACCACGTGGGTGCTGGCGGCTGGCCTCGCGCTGATTTTCCTTCGCTGTTTTTTCGGCGGCCGGGACACGTTCTACTGGGGCTACCGTTCGATCGTATACGGTGTGCTGGCCTTCGGCGTATGCTATCAGGCGGCCTTCGGTCTCAGCAAAAAATGGTTACTGACCTTCCTGCGGCTGCTGCTGGCCTTCTGGACGCTCTTCATGGCGGGGCTGTCGCTGGTAGGCATCTGGGCGGCGCTTTATGATCAGACGATCATGACCTCTGCGGGCGGCGTTTATCGAATCGGCGTGACCTATTCCCGCCTGTATCTGCTGACCTTCTGCACGAATTCCGGCTCCAATCTGGCCCTATCGCTGCTGGCGGCGCTGATCGGAATGCTGCTGACGCGCAATCGCCTAGGTCGTGTGCTATACGTGCTAGCCAGCATGGTACAGTATGCGGCGCTGGGGCTGACGGTAGCGCGCACCGCGTTCATTTCGGTGAGCATTGCGCTGGGCTTGCTCTTGGCCTGCGGGCTGATGGCAAAGCTGCGCGGAAATCGTCTTTCCGAGAAGCTGGTACGGCTGATAAGCTTTATTTTAGCGGCGACCTTGGCTGTAGGTTCCTTCCTGCTGCTGTCGAAGAGTCCTGACCTATTTGGTGACGTGAAGGAGCAAGTTCGTTCAAACACGGCAGCAAGCACGGACGTGGTGGAAAGCACCGATGCGGCAGAAGACACCGGCACGGAGGAAGCAGCGGCAACGTTGGCACCGCGCAGCACGAATACGCAATCCACCGTTCAGCCGCGGCCCATCACGATGGATGAGAACATGCTGACCCAGCGGCAATTTGCATGGCAGGCGGTATACCGCTACATTCGCCAACATCCCGAGACGCTCCTATACGGCGCCTCGGTGGTGATGCCCATGGCGGAGGTGAACCCGCTGGCGGATATTGAGAATGCCGCTTGGGATCACGCGCACAACATGTACATTCAGATATTACTGGAATGCGGCATTCCGGGGATCATTCTGCTGGTGCTGTTCCTATACAGTCTCGCCCGGGCGGCGCTGCGTCTCTTCTTCAGCAAGGACAAGCCCCTATGGCAGCGGGCGCTTCCCGTGATCCCCATTTGCATTCTCATCAGCGAGCTGGCCGAGTGCATGACGATGCTCGTTTACAATCTCCCCGCGCTGGCCTTCCTCATGCTCTTCTCCGGTCTGGTTATCAAATTTGCAGAAGAATAAGGAGATACGAGAGATTCTGGGGGGAGAGGCGGCTTCTCTGAGAGAAGCCCCTCTCCCCCCAGACCCCTCTCTCCCGAAGAGCGGCTGGCGCTTAGGTTGGGACTTTTTTGCTTACTTGACTCCGCCTGAAGAAGATGTGGCGGCTGTCTGAGAAGTATCGGCATGTGCAACTGAAGAAACCGAAGACATGCCCTATTTGTGCGGCGCACAGGAACGTCATGTTTTGCAAAAGCTAGGTTTCAAGCTGGTGGGACAATACCTGCTGTATATTCGGAAACTGTAAAAAATAACTGCGGATGACCGGACTGAATAGCATCCCATTTGGAAAAGCGCGAAGAAGAACGGCGTGACCCGGACGGAGATTCTGACGCATGCGGCATTCTATGCGAGCTGACCCAAGGCATGGGCGGCGTTCCACATCCGTCCTTTCTTGTCCATTGACATGAAATGGCGTTTTTGATATGCTGAATGCGACGATGAGGAGGAGGAAAGCAAGTGTACTGGATTGTAACGGATTCCGCAACGGATCTTCCGAAGAGCTATATCGACGCGCAGGAGCAGTTTCAGGTGCTGCCGATCACCATCACGCTGGAGGGACAGACGCTGGTGCCGGACGGCACGGACGAGTACGCCCGGAATATTTATGCTCAGCTGCGTGCGGGCAAGGTCGTCACCACGGCGCAGATCAACAGCGAAACATGGAAGGAAAACTATGAAGCGCTGCTGAAAAACGGCCAAGACGTGCTGAGCATTGTGTTCTCCAGCGGCCTTTCCGGCACTTGTCAGGCGGCAATGCTGGCGGCGCAGGAGCTGCGCGAGAAGTATCCCGAGCGTCAGCTGATTGTGATTGACAGTCTGTGCGCGAGCATGGGTGAGGGCTTGCTGGTGCATCATGCGCTGCAAAACCGCGCAGCGGGCATGAGCCTTGAGGACAACGCGGCCTGGATGCGGGACAACGTGCAGCACTTGGCGCACTGGTTCACGGTGGATGACCTGATGTTCCTGCTTCGCGGCGGCCGCGTATCTGCTGCCAGCGCGTATCTGGGAACCATGATGCGCATTAAGCCGATCCTGAACGTGGACGAGGAAGGCCATCTGATTCCCCGTGAGAAGGTGCAGGGCCGCAAGCGCAGCATCCACCACTTGCTGGACAAGATGAAGGAGCACGTGGTTGATCCCGAGAATCAGGTGATTTTCATCAGTCACGGCGACTGTGCCGACGAGGCGAATCATCTCGCCGAGCTGGTTCGAGAGACCTTTCACCCCAAGGAAATTCTTGTTGGCTACATTGGCCCCGTCATCGGTGCGCACGCTGGCCCCGGCACCGTAGCCCTCTTCTTCCTGGCAGATCAAAGAGATTAAGTTAAGGCAATACCGCACAATTCGTTGGCAGCGTAGGCGATGCCTTTTCCGCCATC
>USCW01000053.1 GCA_900553315.1 uncultured Eubacteriales bacterium | reverse complement strand
ACCAGCGAGTAGGGGCCGGTGGAACGGGCATGGATCTTATCGTCGACCAGATGGTGCAGCTTCAGGAAGTACATGATGCCGACCGTCACGGGGTTCTCGAAGTAGTTGCCGGTGCGGCCGTCGCGCAGACGCAGCTTGCCGTTGTAGAACAGCTGCCGATCCTCGTCGTTCAGGTCAAGGCGAAGGGGCTTGCCGTTATGGAAGAAGTTCATCGTCATGTGCGGATCATTCAGATCAACGGGCGCAGCCATGGTCGCGCCAGCCTTTTCCAAGCACTCACGAATCTCTTCATAGGTCGCGCCGTCGAATACGGGGGTGGCAATGTGCCAGCCCAGCGCACGACAAGCCAGACCCAAGTGAACCTCCAGCACCTGTCCCAGATTCATACGGGAAGGCACGCCCAGAGGATTCAGCACGATCTGCAGGGGCGTACCGTCGGGCAGGAAGGGCATGTCCTCCTCACGCAGAATGCGGGACACAACGCCCTTGTTGCCGTGACGGCCTGCCATCTTGTCACCCACGGAAATCTTACGCTTCTGAGCAATGTAGACGCGAACCATCATACTCACGCCGGGGGACAGCTCGTCCTTGTTCTCTCGGGTGAAAATCTTCACATCCACCACGATGCCGCCCTCGCCGTGGGGCACACGCAGGGAGGTGTCGCGCACCTCGCGGGCCTTTTCACCGAAGATGGCGCGCAGCAGACGTTCCTCGGCGGTCAGCTCGGTCTCGCCCTTGGGCGTTACCTTGCCGACCAGAATATCGCCGGTGTGAACCTCGGCGCCGATGCGGATAATGCCGCCTTCATCAAGATCCTTCACTGCGTCATCGCTGACGTTGGGAATATCGCGGGTGATCTCCTCCGGTCCCAGCTTGGTTTCGCGGGCCTCGGACTCGAACTCCTCAATATGAATGGAGGTGTACAGGTCTTCCTTGACCAGCTTCTCACTGATCAGCACGGCGTCCTCGTAGTTGTAGCCTTCCCACGTCATAAAGCCGATCAGAGCGTTGCGGCCCAGACCGATCTCGCCCTTTTCGGTGGAAGGACCGTCCGCCAGCAGGTCGCCCTTTTCGATCTTCTGGCCTGCGGAAACCACGGGGCGCTGATTGATGCAGGTGCCCTGGTTGGAGCGGGCAAACTTGGTCAGGTGATAACGGTGGCGTTCGCCATGCTCGTCCTTGATGATGATTTCGTCGCCGCTGACCTTATCCACAACGCCGCTTTCCTTGGCCAGAATGACCACGCCGGAGTCATGTGCCGCACGATATTCCATACCGGTAGCGACCAGCGGAGCCTCAGGCACCAGCAGCGGCACAGCCTGGCGCTGCATGTTGGAACCCATCAGAGCGCGGGTAGCGTCGTCGTTTTCCAGGAAGGGAACCATGGCCGTAGCCACGGACACGACCTGACGGGGGCTTACGTCGATATAGTCCACCTGACTGACGGGCACCTCAATGATCTCAGCCTTGTCACGAACCATGATGCGATCCTTGACAAAGGTTCCATCGGGATTCAGGGGCTCGTTCGCCGTAGCGACCTTGTAGAAGTCCTCTTCATCGGCGGTCATGTAGCAGATTTCATCCGTCACACGACCGTTCACCTTGTCTACCTTGCGATAGGGAGCCTCGATAAAGCCATACTCATTAATGCGCGCGTAAGTGGCCAGAGAGCCGATCAGACCGATGTTCGGGCCTTCAGGCGTTTCAATGGGGCAGATACGGGCATAATGGCTGTAGTGAACGTCGCGGACCTCGAAGGAGGCACGGTCACGGTTCAGACCGCCGGGGCCCAGAGCGCTCAGACGGCGCTTGTGCGTCAATTCAGCCAGCGGGTTGGGCTGATCCATGAACTGGCTCAACTGAGAGGAACCGAAGAATTCCTTGATGGCCGCGCTGACCGGGCGAATGTTGATCAGGTCGCCGGGACGCACGTCGCTGGAATCCTGAATGCTCATGCGCTCACGCACCACGCGCTCCAGACGGCTCAGACCAATGCGGATCTGGTTCTGCAGCAGCTCGCCCACGGAGCGCAGACGACGGTTGCCCAGATGGTCGATGTCGTCAGTAAAGCCCAGACCATAGGGCAGACCCAGCAGATAGCTGATGGAGGCAACGATGTCGTCGGCAATGATGTGCTTGGGCACCAGCGAAGAAACATTCTCCTTCACGGCCTCCAGCAGCTGATCCGGCTCCACGCTCTCCATGATCTTCTTCAGGGTGGGCAGGTGAACCATCTCAAGGATGCCCGCTTCCTTCGGGTTGAAGGGCAGGTAGCAGGATGCATCCACGAAGTTGTTGCCGATGACCTTGCGGATATTGCCCTCGCAGTCCACCCAAACCTCGTTCACGCCGGCATTCTGAATGGCACGGGCGGTCTCCAGATCGATGCGGTCGCCCTTCTTCACCATCACTTCGCCGGAGGAGGGGTCAACGATGTCCTCAGCGGCAGTCTGCTGGTTGATACGGGTGGCGATGGACAGCTTCTTATTAAACTTATAACGACCCACGCGCATCAGGTCATAGCGCTTGGGATCGAAGAACAGCGAATTGAACAGGTTGGTCGCGCTCTCCAGACTGGCGGGCTCGCCGGGCTTCTGGCGCTTGTAGATCTCGATGAGGCCTTCCTCACGGGTCTTGGCGTTGTCGCCCTTCTGGATGGTGGCCAGCAGCCGCTCATCTTCGCCCATCAGCTCGATGATCTGGTCGTCCGTGCCCCAGCCCAGCGCACGCAGGATGACGGTGATGGGCAGCTTGCGTGCCCGGTCGATACGCACCCACAGCACGTCGTTGCTGTCCGTCTCATATTCCAGCCACGCGCCGCGGTTGGGAATGATCTGAGAGGAATACAGGGGCTTGCCGGCCTTGTCCAGCACGCGGTCGAAATAGACGCCGGGAGAACGAACCAACTGAGATACGATGACGCGCTCGCCGCCATTGATAATGAAGGTGCCCGTGTCGGTCATCAGGGGGAAATCGCCCATGAAGACGTCGGACTCCTTGATTTCGCCGGTTTCGCGGTTCTTCAGGCGCGCAAACACCTTCAGGGGCGCGGCATAGGTCATATCGCGTTCCTTGCAGCGTTCCACCGTGTTTTTCGGTTCATCCAGCGAGTAATCTACAAATTCGAGCACCAGATTCCCGTTGTAGTCGGTAATCGGTGAAACATCGGCCAAGACCTCACGAAGATCCGTTTCCAGGAAGCGTCGGTACGAGTTTTTCTGAACCTCGATCAGATCGGGCATGTCCAGAACCTCATCGATGCGCGAGAAGCTCATACGCTTACGGAGCTTCCCCATTTGAACCTCGTGCACCATAAAATGCCATCACCCCTTACGTTGTCCGACCAGCATCCGCTATCTTTTCTCAATTCTTTGAGCAGGCGTCAGGAATTTCTGCTTGCATTTTTCCACGGAAGCGTGTACAATACTTTTCGCAGGAAAACCTGATGCATCGTAACGATACTGATGCAATTCTAAATTTTATCATTGGAAACGGGAAATGTCAATCAGTTTTGTGCGTATTTCTCGAAAATTTCCATTTTTTATTTTTGGCATCTACAAGAAAGGAATTGTATTCTGCAGATGAAGCGATGGCTTTCGCTCTTAACGCTCTTATTGCTCCTCGCGTTCCCGGCCTGTGCCGAACAGGAAACGCGGGTTATTGACCAAATCACCTATCCCGACGCAGAGCCGGAATTTGCTTTCGCCCCGGATGCTGAACTGCTGGAAATCGTTTTCCCGCAGGTACTGAACGCGGACGCGATGCTCCTGCGCTCGGGCGGTCATGCGATTTTGGTGGACTGTGCCTCGGCACACCAGGCGGGCCGCGTAACCACGATGCTGAAGGAACTGGGCGTAAAAAAGCTGGACGCGATTATCAATAGTCATCCGCATTACGACCATTTGCAGGGCTTCGAGCTGGTTGCAAAAGCAGTCGAGGTGGGGGAGTTGCGCGTAGCCTTCCCGGCGGATTACAACAAACACATGCTCAAGGCCATGGAGGTTGCGGATGAGTTGGACGTGCCTGTGGAATTCTATGGGGACGGTGACGTTTATAACTTGGGCAACGCGTCGCTGACGGCATGGTGCAAGGGTGACGACACATGGAACTGCAACGAGCGCTCCGCGGTGCTGAAGGTGCGGTTCGGCAACGCAACGGCATTACTGACGGGGGATATGCTCTATCGGACACAGATGAAGCTGCTGGAAACGATACCGGCGGAAGAGCTGAAGGCAGATATTCTGAAATATCCGCATCATGGCCTAAACAAGCTGAACGATGATTTCTACAACGCAGTTTCGCCGAAGTTTACTGTTATCACAAACAATGGCACAAAGCCCAAGGAGGGCAAGAAGTACCTTTCCTATAAGCATACGGCGTTCGCTTTTACGGTGCCGGGATACGTGTCCTTGACCACGGACGGCGAAACATGGCTGATCCGGCGGCTGACGCCCGGCAGTCTGGTGGACGAAAATGCTTACGCGGATGAAATGCAGGAAGAATGAATACAGGAAGAATGAGTAAAGGAAGCGCGAAAACCGCGCTTCCTTTTATATTACCAGAGCGTTGCGACGGATAATCCCTTAAAATAGTAAGCGGCGATGTCTTGTCCGCTCATGCCATCCTGTGCTAAAGCGTAAGCGCCCCATTGGGACATCCCTACGCCGTGACCGTAGCCGCGTCCGGCTATGAAAACGTTTCCATCCGTCACACGTACCTCATCCAGCAGTGTGGAGCGCATGACGGTGCTGCCCAGCGCAATGCGCAGCTCAGGTGCGGGCACGGATACGCCGTCCACCAGCAGCGTCACGGCACGGCCGCTGGGGCCTTTTTCGCCGATCGTGACGGAGCGTGCGGTTTCGCAGGGAACCCCTGCGGCTCGACAGGCACGGAGGAAATCGGCGATAGCGAAGTTTGCTTCCCAAGCGATAGCTTCGGCAGGTGCGTCCTTGCTGTCAAGACCGTCCATGACCTGCGTGTAGGCGGGCTCCGGCTTGTTCCAGCCGAGAGCCTCCCGGGCCAACGCGGTTGTGCCGCCGCTGTGCGCGTGGAACCAAGCGTAAGGCAGCTCGCCTGATGAGGTCAGCAGTACCTGTCCGCGAGTTTCGTTCACAGCCTGTCGGATCGTTTCATTGACGGCCTCTGCGTCATAGGCCTGCGCTTCAGTAATGTCGGTGGAAATATCTGCTCCCCCGTAGCGGCTGCTCTTCTCTGAGACAAACTTCAGCACGAAGGTTCGGGCGAGAACAGCCTGTGCCTTCAAGGCCTCGAGCGGCCAATCGCTGGGCATCTCACCTGCCAGCACGCCGCAGACATAGGTCTCGATGTCCATCTCCGCCACGGTGGAAGCGTCTGTCAAATAAACGTTTATAAGTGGAAGCTTGTTTTCGCCACGGGGAAGCTCGTCCAGCACTGCGGGGCGTGGAGGCGCGGCTGTGGCGGAGGGCGCACCTGCGCTGCCGGAGGCACACGCACTCGGCAGAGCACACAGCATAAGAATCAACACCAAACGGACTGATTTCACTCGCAATCACCCCTTTTGCGGCAAGTTTGTCCGGAACATAGGGAAATGATGTGCAAAAAAAGAAACTGCCGCTGAAAAATTTCCGTTTTTCACCGTGAAATTTTGTTGACAGCGCCGAAAAAGAATGCTATGATTAAAAAGTTGAAGGCATACCTGGGTGAAGTGCGCCTGTTTTAGTGGGCGCGAGAGGAGGTACGGAGCATCATGGAGGCTTTGAAAAACTGCGATCATCGCGTAGTGGGCACCAAGCAGGTGCTTCGCGGACTGAAGTCCGAATCTCTGGCACGGGTCTATGTCGCCAACGACGCGGACACGTTTCTGTACCAGCGCATTGTGCGCGCCGCCGAGGCTGCGCAGGTGCCGGTGGTGCGGGTTCCTACGATGAAGGAGCTGGGCGCAGCGTGCGGGGTGGAGGTTGCATCCGCCGCCGCAGGCATTGCCAAGTGACCGCTATTTACTACTGCCTGTAAGTTTCCGAGGGTTGCGGAAATTTATGGATAATTTTCCAGGAGGTGCTTCCATGCCCACGATCAATCAGTTGATCCGTAAGGGACGGGAAAAGGTTGTTGAGCATTCCAATTCGCCTATTCTGCAGGGCTGCCCGCAAAAGCGCGGCGTGTGCCTGAGCGTGAAGACGACCACGCCCAAGAAGCCGAATTCCGCCCTTCGTAAAATTGCGAGAATCCGTCTGACGAACTCCATCGAAGGTACCTGCTACATCCCCGGTATCGGCCACAACCTGCAGGAGCATAGCGTTGTGCTGATTCGCGGCGGCCGTGTGCGTGACCTGCCCGGCGTTCGTTATCACATCATTCGCGGCGCGCTGGATACCGCTGGCGTTGCCAAGCGGATGCAGGCTCGTTCCCTGTACGGCGCCAAGCGCCCGAAGAAGTAAGACCGCTGCGTCCACAGCTGTCCGAAACGGAAAATAAGCCCGCTGACGCGGAGAACGTCCTTCGGAACAGGGACGGAGGAAGCGAGCAGATACCTGGCGTTTCCGACCGCTCAATACGGAGCGGGGCGGCGTGATGCTGACACGCTGCCTGAGGGAGAGGACGCAAACAAATGCATCACCTTACATCTTTAAGGAGGGAATCACATGCCCCGTCGCGGATTTGTACCCAAGCGCGAGGTGCTGCCCGATCCCGTATACGGGACCACGGTTGTCACCAAGCTCATCAATCAGATTATGGAAGACGGCAAGCGCGGCATTGCGCAGAACGTCTGCTATGAAGCTTTCGAGGCCGTGAAGGAAAAGACCGGCAAGGAAGCGACTGAAGTTTTCCAGGCTGCGCTGAACAATGTTGCGCCCCAGCTGGAGGTTAAGGCCCGTCGTGTGGGCGGCGCTACCTATCAGGTGCCTATCGAGATTCGCCCTGAGCGCCGTCAGACGCTGGCCTTGCGCTGGATCGTGGAGTTCTCCCGCAAGCGCGGCGAGAAGACCATGGCCGAGCGTCTGGCTGCCGAGCTGCTGGATGCGTCCAACAACACCGGCGCCGCCGTGAAGCGCAAGGAAGAAATGCACCGTATGGCAGAAGCCAACAAGGCGTTCGCCCACTATCGGTGGTAAGCGATATTTCAGGCTATGGCCCAGGACGAGCCACCGTAGAAAGGAGAGCGATCCCTTATGCCCAGAAGTCACCCGCTTGATCGGCTGCGCAATATCGGCATTATGGCGCATATTGACGCCGGCAAGACCACGACTACCGAGCGTATTCTGTACTATACCGGCAAGGTTCACCGTATCGGTGAAACCCATGACGGTTCCGCTACCATGGACTGGATGGCCCAGGAGCAGGAGCGCGGCATCACCATCACCTCCGCCGCCACCACCTGCATCTGGCATGATCCGCTGGATCCCAAGAACAAGAATCGGACCTATCGGATCAACATCATCGACACCCCCGGTCACGTGGACTTCACTGTGGAAGTGGAGCGCTCCCTGCGCGTACTGGACGGCGCTGTAGCCGTGTTCTGCGCCAAGGGCGGCGTTGAGCCCCAGTCCGAGACCGTGTGGAAGCAGGCTGAAACCTACGGGGTTCCCCGTATGGCGTATGTCAACAAGATGGACATCACCGGCGCGAACTTCTACCGTGTGGTGGACATGATGAAGGATCGTCTGCACGCGAACGCTGTGCCGATTCAGCTGCCTATCGGCGCTGAGGCGGACTTCCGCGGCATCATCGACCTGATCACCATGCGCGCCGAGGTCTACTACAATGACGACGGCACTGATGTTCGTGATGAGGAGATCCCGGCCGACATGAAGGAAAAGGCCGAGGAGTATCGTGCGGCTCTGATTGAGTCCGTTGCTGAGACGGACGAGGCGCTGATGGAGAAGTACTTCAGCGGTGAGGAGCTGACCGTCGAGGAGATTCGCGCTGCGATCCGCAAGAGCACCATCGCGTGCAAGATGACCCCCGTGATGTGCGGTACTTCCTATCGCAATAAGGGCGTTCAGCCGCTGCTGGACAACGTTGTCTACTATATGCCCTCTCCGCTGGACATTCCCGCGATCAAGGGTACGGATCCCTTCGATCCCGAGAAGGAGATGGAGCGTCATCCTTCCGATGAGCAGCCCTTCTCCGCGCTGGCGTTCAAGATCATGGTGGACCCCTTCGTGGGTAAGCTGGCGTTCTTCCGCGTGTACTCCGGTCATCTGGCTGCGGGCAGCTACGTGATGAACTCCACCAAGCAGAAGCGTGAGCGCATGAGCCGTATCATGCTGATGCACGCCAATCACCGTGAAGAGGTTGAGGAAATCTACACCGGTGAAATCGCGGGCGCTGTGGGTCTGAAGGACACCACCACCGGCGATACGCTGTGCGATGAAAATAACCAGATCATTCTGGAGTCCATGGTGTTCCCCGATCCCGTGATCGAGGTCGCTATCGAGCCCAAGACCAAGGCTGGTCAGGACAAGATGACCATGGCGCTGCTGCGTCTGGCGGAAGAAGACCCCACCTTTAAGACCTACACCAATAAGGAGACGGGCCAGACCATCATCGCCGGCATGGGCGAGTTGCATCTGGAGATCATCGTTGACCGTCTGCTGCGTGAGTTCAAGGTCGAGGCTACCGTTGGTAAGCCCCAGGTTACCTACAAGGCGACCATCCGCAAGACGGTCAAGGCCGAAGGCCGTTTCGTCCGTCAGACCGGTGGTCACGGCCAGTACGGTCACTGCTGGGTGGAGATTTCTCCCAACGAGGCCGGCAAGGGTTACGAGTTCGAGTCCCGCATCGTGGGCGGCGTGATTCCGAAGGAATTCATTGCGCCTATCGACGCCGGTATTCAGGGCGCTGCCAAGAGCGGCTATGAAGGCTTCGAACTGGTAGACTTCAAGGCTGCCGTGGTCGATGGTTCTTACCATGATGTTGACTCCTCTGCGCAGGCTTACGAAATCGCCGGTTCTATGGCCTTCAAGGCTGCTCTGGAAAAGGCGAATCCCGTGCTGATGGAGCCCATGATGAAGGTTGAGATCATCGTGCCCGAGCAGTACATGGGCGACGTGATGGGCAACGTGTCCAGCCGCCGCGGTCGTGTGGATGGCATGGAAGCGCGCGGCGCTGACCAGATTATTCACGCGTATGTCCCGCTGAGCGAGATGTTCGGTTACACCACCGACCTTCGTTCTCGTACCCAGGGTCGCGGCATGTTCACCATGCAGTTCGACCACTACGAGGAAGTGCCGAAGTCCGTGGCGGAAAAGGTCATCGGCGAACGCGCGAAGAAGTAATTTTTTCGCCCATTACCTTTTGAAACAGAATTTTCCCTGCGGCGCCCAAGCGGATTCCGCCGCGCCGCAGGGTACGAAACGAATAAATTGGAGGGAATTTCCCAATGGCTAAGGAACGTTACGAGCGCAAAAAGCCCCACGTTAACATCGGCACCA
>USCW01000052.1 GCA_900553315.1 uncultured Eubacteriales bacterium | reverse complement strand
CCCTCCCTCGCAATCACCTCGAATACACTCCCGTTAATACTTCGTTGATGTAGGCTTCGCGGTGGGGGAGAGCGGCGTCGGCACGGGCTCGGGCGGCGGCGGCCTCGTTGTCGTAGGGGACGCAAACGACGGTCGCCAGCAGGGGCGCGGGAGTGCGGCTGTCCAGTTCACCTTCTAATAAGAGAAAGTGTGCGCGGGGAACACCCATGCTGTTGCCTACGCTGCCGGTGTTCATGTAGTAGCCCGCGTCCAGCGTCCGAAAAAACGGACGGTGACTGTCCGCAAAGCAGATCGCACCATAATCGCCGTTCTCCGTGCGGAAAAAGGGCGTAACCATCGCCTTGTCTGTCTGTGCCAGCAGCAGCGGCGTTACCGGTCGGCCGTGGAAAAAGCGAAACCGTACTCCGCTGATCCATGCCTCGGTCTCGGACGGCAGATTCGCCAGAAACGCCATGCGTTCCGGCCCCAACTGATCCCAGAAATATCCGTCGGCGCTGAACTCCTTCCGCCCAATGCCATAATCCCAGTTGCCGCCGACCGCCCGGGTACAGCGCTGCCGCACCCAGTCGCAGGTCTCCGCGTTGTCCGGCCCCTTGCCTACCGCATCGCCTAAGAACCATACCTCGTTCGGGGAAAGAAGCTGTAATTGCCGCTCCACCGCCTCCAAGGCGGGCAGATTGCCGTGCAGGTCCGCCACGAACGCTATTTTCAAAGAGGATCGCCTCCGTCCTTTATCCTGCCGTAATGAGTGTATGGTATCGTATTTCAGCTTCACTGTCAAATTGCACGCGGTCATTTACAAATTGGTCGATTTCTTATACAATATAGAAGTAAATAAAACGTTATGCGGCGCTACTTGCGCCCGGGAGGTACACAGGATGCAAGCGGAAAACTTCTCTTTGTCATGGCTCGACGATCCACGGGTCTTTGCGGTCAATCGCCTGCGGCCCTATTCGGATCACGCGGTTTATGCTAACGCGAAGGAGGCCCAGTCCGGCGCAAGCTCCCTCAAGCGCAGCCTGAGCGGCGAGTGGCGGATGCAGTATGCCCCCTGCCCCGCACAGGCTCCCGCGGATTACTGGCGGGAAGACTTTGACGAGGGCGGCTTCGATTGGGTGCGTGTGCCCGGTCATCTGGAATTGCAGGGCTATGGCCGTCCGCAGTATGCCAACGTGCAGTATCCTTGGGACGGTTTGGAGCAGCTGGAGATCGGTCAGGTGCCGCAGAAGCACAACGCCACCGCCAGCTATGTGAAGCGCTTTACCCTCAGCGAAGCCGAGGCTGCCAGCCGGGTGATCCTGACGCTGGAGGGCGTGGAGTCCTCTGCCGCCGTCTGGCTGAACGGCACGTTCATTGGCTATGGAGAGGACTGCTTCACCTCCGCTCATTATGATGTGAGCGCCGCTGCCCGTGCGGGCGAGAACCGCCTGTGCGTCCGCTGCTTCCAGCGCTGCTCCGGCAGTTGGCTGGACGATCAGGACTTCTGGCGTTTTCAGGGCATCTTCCGGGACGTGACGCTGACCTTTGAGCCCAAGGCCCATGTGGCAGATCTGTTTGTTCATACGCCCCTGAACGACGACTTCACCGAGGCCAAGCTGGAGGTGGAGGCGGAGCTGCGTCTGCCCGCCGAGGGCGCGAACGTGGCGTTGACACTCACCTCGCCCAAGGGCGAAAACGTGGTGCAGCATACCTGCGCGGCGGCGGAAAAGCTGAACCTGACCTTCCCTGTGCATCATCCGCTGCTGTGGAGCGGCGAAACGCCGCACTTGTATACCCTGACCTTGACGCTGACGGACGCGGCGGGACAGACATATGAGACAGCGACCACTGAGGTGGGCTTCCGCCGCTTCGAGATGAAGGATAAGCTCATGCTGCTCAACGGCAAGCGCATTGTGTTCCATGGCGTGAACCGACATGAGTTTAACCGGGACACCGGCCGCGTGCTGACAGAAGAGGATATGATGGAGGATATCCGTCTGCTGAAGCGGCACCACATCAATGCCGTCCGTACCTGCCATTATCCCGATGATTCCCGCTGGTATAAGCTGTGTGACCGTTACGGCATTTACCTGATTGACGAAACGAACCTGGAGACCCACGGTACGTGGGATTATCCCGGTGCGGAGAAGGAAGGACGCCCCTATGCCCTGCCCGGCAACCATCCCGAGTGGCGGGACGCGGTGGTAGATCGTGCGCTGAACATGCTGGAGCGGGACAAGAACCACGCCAGCGTGCTAATCTGGAGCTGCGGCAACGAGAGCTTCGGCGGCAAGGATGTTTACGATATGTCCGAAGCCCTGCGTCAGCGTGACCCCAGCCGTGTCATTCACTATGAGGGCATCACGCACGACGAGCGCTATCCCGATACCTCCGACGTGTGCAGCCATATGTATTACCGGCCTGCGCAGATCGAGAAATACCTGAAGGGCGACCCGCAGAAGCCCTTCATCAATTGCGAATACATCCACGCCATGGGCAACTCGCTGGGCGGAATGCACCTGTATTCCGCGCTGGAGGATAAGTATCCCATGTATCAGGGCGGCTTTATTTGGGACTGGGTGGATCAGGGCCTGCGGATCAAGGCCCCCAACGGCGAGGAGCGCATTGCCTACGGCGGCGACTTCGGCGAGCGGCCCACGGATTACAACTTTATCGGCAACGGCGTTGTGCTGGCGGATCGCGGACTGACCCCGAAGATGCAGGAGGTCAAGTTCCTGTTCCAGCCCGCGGAGGTGCTGCCGGACGATACGGGCGTGACCATCCGCAACCGCCGTCTGTTCGAGACGCTGGACGACCTGATGCTGGCATGGTCCACGGAGCTAAATGGCGAAGTGATGGACAGCGGTCTGGCGACCCTGCCTACGATGAAGCCTGACGAGAAGGCGCATGTGGAGCTGCCCCTTGAACTGCCCGAGGATGCGGGGGAGGTAACGCTGACCTGCCGTCTGGTGGCGAAGGAGGACGGAGCGTTCTTCCGCCGCGAGGAAGAGGTCGCTATTGGTCAGACGATCCTGCGCGAAGCGGACATGCCGCTGGCGAAGGCTCCCTGCGCAGAAGGCGTTGTGAAGGGCTACTTCAACGTGGGTATGCACAACGACAAGCTGAGCGCCCTGTTTACCCTTGCCAAGAACGGCCTGACATCGCTGAAGAACGCGGCGGGGAAGGAAATGCTCTTGCAGGCGCCGAAGCTGAGCCTGTTCCGCGCCCCCACGGATAACGATCGGGGCAACGGCGACAGCAATCGGCAAGCCATTTGGCATGTGCTGAGCGAGCACGCCTTTATGCAGATTGAGAAGATCGACGTGCAGCCGGACAGCCTGACGGTGGTTTGCAAGTACAGTCATCCGCTGCTGCCGAACTGCGATATTTTCGTGACCTACGTCTGCGACGAAGCGGACAGCGTAAAGGTCACGGTGGACTATCCCGGCGCGCCGAACCAGAGCGATCTGCCCGCGTTCGGCCTGTCCTTCCTGCTGGATGCGTCCCTGAAGCATGTGGATTATTACGGCATGGGCCCGATGGAGACCTATGCGGATCGCTGCTCCGGCGCGGTGCTGGGTCGGTATCATTACGAGGTGGCGGAGAACATGGTGCCCTACATGAAGCCGCAGGAGTGCGGCAACCGCATGGGCGTGCGCACGCTTTCCGTGACGGACGACGCGGGTGCGGGCGTTGTGGTGGAGGCCATGGACGCGCCTCTCGAGATCAGCGTACTGCCGTGGACGGCGGAGCAGATTGAAGCCGCGGGACACTATGACGAGCTGCAGGGTCCCTGCCGTACTGTGCTGGATATCGCCCTGAAGCGCAAGGGCGTCGGCGGCGACGACAGCTGGGGCGCTCCCGTGCAGCCCGAGTTCTGCATTCCCTCCGACCAGCCCATGAAGTTCAGCTTTAAGTTGAAAGTGAAGTAAAAGCATTTGCGGGTGAGAATGCCTCTCTTAGCGAGAAGCGTTCTCACCCGCATTCTGTTTCTGCCACTCCTTTGGGAGCGGCTTTTCGCTGATGATGGTGTCGATGTCGGTGACGTTGGCCATGACGTAGAAGAATTCGCGGCCAATCTTGCTGCTGGCGGTGAGAAATACGCTGCGCTTGGCGTGCTGCATCATCTTGATGCGTATCTGCGTTTCCGCCACGGAGGAGTCCGTGATCCGTCCGTCCAGCGTCACCCCGCGGCAGGAGAAAAAGAAGAGGTTCGCGTTGATCCGTTCGATCAGCTCCATGGCGTGGGGTCCTGCCAGACTATAGGAGTTGTCGATCATCTCCCCGCCTGTCAGGAACGTCTTGATATGCCGCTCTCCCAGCGCCATGGCCGCCTTCAGGCCGTTCGTGACGACCACCAGATTGTGAAAATCCCCTAAATACGGGATCATGCCGCACGCCGTGCTGGACGCGTCCAAGAAAAGCACATCGTTTTCCCGCACCAGCGCCGCCGCCTGTCGGCCAATCTCGCTTTTAGCCGCCGAGGCTTCGTTTTCCCGCAGGGAAAACGGCACGTCCTTGTTGCCCTTCATCAGCGTCGCCCCGCCATAGACCCGGCGCACAAAGCCCTGCTTTTCCAGCTCCGCTAAGTCGCGCCGCACCGTCGCCTCGCTGACATAGAGCCGTCGGGCAAAATTGTGTACGGAAATCACCTGCTCGCCCTTGAGCATCTCTACGATTTGATCAAACCGTTCCACGCTGAACATGCAGCCGCCCCCTATGTTTTTCTTACGCTCAGCATAGCACGATTTTACGGCGGAGAAAAGCATATTCTGCGCATTTTTGCAAATTTCTGACCGGCTTTGTGCGCAAACGGCAGCTTTTGTGACAACCGTTGACAACCTTTGCGCACGCGCTTACAATGAATCCAGCAAAACAGGACGCTCCCTATTCGGGGGGAAGGAGACGCTATTATGGATATTCTGAATCAGTCCTTGGAAGAGCTGATCAACGCGGGTGGCTTCGACTGCGCGTGTGGGCGGCATCATAGCTGCGGCCTGAAATATTTGAAGATCGGCCCCGGCGCGGTGCAGTACCTTGTGGACGCGCTGAGGGCCGCCGGCGGCACGAAGGCCTTTATCATCTGCGATAAGCATACGGAGGCCGCCGCGTGGGCGAAGGCGGAGCCTGTCCTTGCTGCCGCGAAGTTCCCCTATAAGAAATTCGTGTTCCCCATGGAGCATGTGGAGCCTGACGAGTATGCTGTAGGCTCCTGCCTGATGGCCTTTGACCCCAGCTGTGACGTGATCCTCGGCATCGGTTCCGGCGTGGTCAACGACTGCTGCAAGGTGCTGGCTCATGCCGTGGGCTGCCGCAGCGTGATCCTCGGCACCGCCCCCAGCATGGACGGCTATGCCTCCAACAGCTCCTCCATGATCCAGAACCGTATTAAGGTCAGCCTGTATAACGCCTGTCCCGCCGCCATCGTTGCGGACACGGACGTTATCCGTCTTGCTCCCATGCGGATGCTGCAGGCCGGTCTGGGCGATATGCTGGCCAAGTATGTGGCCCTGTGCGAGTGGCGTATTTCCCATCTGGTGACGGACGAATACTACTGCGCGGACATCGCGGCGCTGATGCGCAAGGCGCTGGCGCGCATCGTGGCTGTGGCTCCGAAGCTGAAGGATCGGGACGCGGACGCGGTACAGGCCACGGTGGAGGGGCTGATCCTCTCCGGTCTGGCCATGGCCTACGCGGAGATCTCCCGCCCCGCCTCCGGTCTGGAGCACTACTTCTCGCACCTGTGGGAGATGATGGCGCTGGATCGCGGCACGCCCTACGAGCTGCACGGCATTCAGGTGGGCGTGGGTACGCTGCTGACGCTGAAGATTTACGATTGGATCCGCACCATTCGCCCCGATCGTGCCAAGGCGGAGGCGTTCATGTCCTCCTTCACCGACGAGGCGTGGCAGGAGCAGACCCGCCGCATCTTCGGCAAGGCGGCGCAGGCGGTGATTGACGCGGAGCACAATCAGCACCACAAGAACGATCCCGAGCGGCAAAGGAAGCATTTCGCGCGGATCGAGGCGCGTTGGGATGAGATTTTGAAGATCATTGACGAGGAGTTGCCGCCCACGAAGGACATTGCGGCGCTGATGGCCTCGCTGGAGATGCCGATGGTGCCCGCTGATCTGGGCATTTCGGCGGAGGATACGCACAATGCGTTCATCGGGTCGCGGGACATTCGTGATAAATATCTCACCAGCACCATGCTGTGGGAGATGGGCCTGATGTATGAAACGCCCATGCCGGAATAAAAAGCAAAAGTGAAGCATACGGCCCGGAAGCGCGGCGGACTTGTTGTCGGCGGCGCTTCCGGGCCGTTTTGATGGGCAGAGGGTACGTCTTTGAAAATGCTGATTTTGGACGGCACGGCTCCTTGTACTTGCTGTAGCTTTGTGCTATACTGGAACAGTTCATTTTTGAACTATTCTATTCTGAACGATTCGGAGGCTTTCGTATGCAGTCGCAACAGACCGATCTGGGAACCGCACCTGTAGGTAAACTGCTGACGCGGCTGGCGGTGCCCGCCATTACCGCGCAGATGGTGAACATGCTGTATAATCTGGTAGACCGCGTTTATATCGGCCACCTGCCGGACGTGGGCACCCAGGCGCTCACCGGTGTGGGCGTGTGCTTTCCCATTATCATGCTGGTGTCCGCCTTTGCGGCGCTGGTGTATTCTGGCGGTGCGCCCCGGGCCAGCATTGAAATGGGCAAGCGGAACAACGATGAGGCGGAGCGCATTCTCGGCAACTGTACGGTGCTGCTGGTGGTGGTGTCGCTGGTGCTGACCCTTGTGCTGAGCCTGTGGAGCCGCCCCTTGCTGCTGCTCTTCGGGGCCAGCGAAGCCACGATTGACTATGCCGCTTCCTATATGCGCATTTACGCGCTGGGCACCATTTTCGTGCAGCTGGCGCTGGGCCTGAATGCCTTCATCACCTGCCAGGGCTTTGCCAAGACCAGTATGCTCACCGTGCTGATCGGCGCGGTGCTGAACACCGTGCTCGACCCGCTGTTCATGTTCGCACTGAATATGGGCGTGCAGGGTGCAGCCTTGGCAACGCTGATCTCTCAGGCGGTGTCCGCCATTTGGGTGGTCTGCTTCCTCACCGGCAAAAAGACAATCTTAAAGCTTCGCCCCGTCAACCTGCGCCTGAACTGGAAGCGCCTCGGCCCCTGCGTTGCGCTGGGTCTTGCGCCCTTTATCATGCAGAGCACGGAGAGCCTCATTGCTGTGTGCTTCAATACCTCTCTGCGCACCTACGGCGGCGACTTGGCTGTGGGTGCAATGACCATCCTCACCAGCATCAATCAGTTTGCGCTGATGCCCCTGCATGGGCTTTCGCAGGGCGCACAGCCTATTATCAGCTATAACTTTGGCGCACGGAATGCAGAGCGCGTGCGCAAGGCATTCTGGGTGCTGCTTCGCTGCTCGGTGATTTATTCGGCGGTGCTGTGGGCAACGGTGCAGCTGCTTCCCGGTACATATATCAGCATGTTCACCCCGGATGCGACGCTGCAAGCCTATACCATCCCTTGTCTGCGGATGTACATGGCCGCGTCGCTGATCTTCGGCATTCAAATCGCCTGTCAGCAGACCTTTGTGGCTATCGGCAACGCCAAGCACAGCCTGTTCCTTGCGGTGCTGCGCAAGCTGATCCTGCTGATCCCGCTGATCTACATCCTGCCGCCGTTCTTTACGGATAAGGTGATGGCGGTGTTCCTGGCGGAGCCTGTGGCAGACACGCTGGCGGTGGCGACTACGGCGCTGCTCTTCCGGGCGAAGTTCGGTGCGGCCATGCGTGAGATGGAGGGAACCGGCGCTCATGCTTGAACTGCTGGATCTCCGTCAGGCGCTGATGCGTGCCTATGATCATTGTCTGACTCCCGTGCAGGAGGCCAGCGGTCTGAACCGCACGGAGCTGGACGTGCTGCTGTTTCTCGCCAACAATCCTGCTTACGACACCGCCGCCGACATGGTGCGTCGGCGCGGGCTCAGCAAGAGCCATGTTTCAACTACCGTGGAGCGGCTGGTGCAGCGTGGGCTGCTGACCCGCAGCGCTGATCAGGCGGATCGCCGCACGGTGCATTTGTCGCCCACGTCCGCCGCGCAGGAGGCTATTGCGCAGGGCCGTGCGGCGCAGGAGGAGATCGGCCGATGGATGCTTCGCGGCATTTCTGCGGAAGATCAGGCGGCGCTTTCCCTGGTGCTGACGCAAATGCTGGACAACCTCCGTGATTTCAAAAGCTGACGACCGTAAAGGAGAATCCCTATGCTGAAATCTGCTCCCCGCAAAAAGCACGGCGCCGGCCGCTGGATTCGCCGCGGTATCCTGCTGCTGGTGGTGATTTATGCCGCCATGGCGCTGGTGCCCTGCGCCGTGCCGCCCCAGCAGACCGCCGCGCAGAAGGCGGACACAAGCTGGATGGAGGCGGAAGCCTCCGACCTGAACGCTGACCGGGCATTGCTGCTGCCCACGGGCGAGGAAGCGCTGGCTACCCGGCTTGCGCTGATTCAAAACGCGCAGACCTCCATTGATCTGGGTTCCTATATTTACGCCGCCGACGAGAGCGGCTACAAGATCAGCGCGGCCCTGCTGGCGGCGGCGGATCGCGGCGTAAAGGTGCGGCTCATTACGGACGGCCTGATCGGCTGGATCAATCTGGGCAATGATCCTCTCGGCCCTGCGCTGGGCTCCCATCCCAATATTGAGATCAAGTTTTACAATCCCGTGGATGTACTGCGTCCGCAGGGGCTGAACGCCCGTTATCACGAGAAGTTTTTCCTCGTGGACGATACGTGGCTTTTGATGGGCGGGCGCAACGTTTCCGATGAATTTCTCACCGGCGAGGGCGATCCGCACTACAATTACGATCAGGATGTATTGATGTATCGGCTTTCCTACGAAAAGCGGGATGCGGTGGCGCAGATGGGGGATTATTTCACGCGCATGTGGTCTTCTGACCTTTGCGCTCTGCGCTACGACGATGCCGACGCGGTGAACAAGGCGGAGGTACAGGCTTGCCGTGAGAAGCTTGCCGCGATTTGGCGGGAGCTTTCCACAGCCTATGACATGCGGCTTCCCGATCCGGAGCAGGATATGGTTGCCGTGGAAAAGACGCTGCTCTTGGTGAACGACACCGCGCCTAATCCGACGGCCCCGATTCTTTGGAACCGCATGTGTCAGTTGATGTCCACGGCACAGAAGCGCTTGTGGATGGTCACGCCCTATCTGGTGATGGACAGCGCCATGCGGGACGATCTTACTGCCGTATGCGCGTCCGCACCGGAGGATGTGAAGGTGTTGGTGAACAGCCGGGAGACGGGGAACAACATCATTGCCTCGGCGGACTATACGATTCACCGGCCCATGGCGGAGCGCTTAGGCATACCGCTCTGGGAATTCTGCGGCGGCTGGTCGATGCACACGAAGTCGGTGCTGATTGACAACAATCTGAGCTTGATTGGCTCCTTCAATTTTGATCCGCGCAGCGCCTACTTGGACACGGAGCTGATGCTGGCGGTTTACAGCGAGTACCCGTTACCTGGGCGAACGCTTCGACATCCACGGAGGCGGCATGGATCTG
>USCW01000051.1 GCA_900553315.1 uncultured Eubacteriales bacterium | reverse complement strand
ACAAAAAATGCATTCGCCATCGCACCAACTCATTTGTGCGGTATTGCCTTAAAGGACAAAGGGCTTGCGGAGAGTGAAACACCGCAAGCCCTCTTTTCTTGCATAAATAAAGAACGGCCCGCTGACCGAAGTCAGCGAGCCGCCTGATGTCAGCCCTCGATCCGAATGACCTTCTTCTCGGGGACCTTGGGCGCATCCTTCTTCGGGATGCTTACGTGCAGAACACCGCTTTCATAGGAAGCCTTGATGTCCTCCTCCGTAAGATGCTCACCCACGTAGAAGCTGCGCTGCATCATGCCCGAATAGCGCTCCTGACGGAGCATCTTGCCGTGCTTGTTTTCGTCATCCTTTACCAAGGATTTCTCCGTGGAGATGGTCAGATACCCGTTGTTCAGTTCCAGATGAATTTCGTCCTTCTTGAAGCCGGGCAAGTCAATGTCCACTTCGTAACCGTCGTCCGTTTCCTTTACATCCGTCTTCATCACGTTCTGCGCGTGCTTGCCGTACAGCGTGTGGTCCACGTTGCCAAAGCCACGGAAGAAGTTGCGGTCAAAATCATCAAAAACGTCCATCAGGTTCTCGCCGAAAACAGTAGGAAGATAGTTGCTCATAATGCAAACCTCCATTCATTGGCCTTGCACCGCTGGTAACACTGCCAGTCATGTAGGGTCGCATTCTTGGCCTTCTCGCAGGTCGTGCATGATGTGGTCATCAACCGCCCCGTTCCTTTCGGAACGATGTCTTGATTATAGCCACGGCATGTGAAAAGTCAAGGGGCATTTATGAAAAATTCATTATTTTTTCACAGGAAAATCAGGCGCGAGAGATGAGCGGATAGACACACGGCAAATGCGGTGCATTGGCTGACTACCGTTTTGACACCCATACATCCTCTGACTACCGTTTTGACACCCTAAAAAATGCATCAAAAAGCAAAAGTAAAACCCTAAAGCAAAAAGAAAAAGCCTTGAAACCATTACGTTTCAAGGCTTTTCTCCGTGTACGCCCGGCAGGATTCGAACCTGTGGCCTTCAGAGTCGGAGTCTGACGCGCTATCCAACTGCGCTACGGGCGCACGCACCTTTTCAGGCGACTTGTTCAGTATAGCACTAGTGATAGGACTTGTCAATCACTCAACGGGCACTTTTTCGCCGAAAGGTGTGGCAGGACGAAAAAGTCAGGCAGGAATCCGACGGGATGAGCGCGAAAAGATACGGTTGATAAATGCAATCATGGAGGATGCACTCATGCGCTATGATGGACGGCAGCCCGATGAGGCTCGGAAGATTTCAATTCAAACGGATTTTATGCGGACAGCGGATGGCAGCTGTCTGATTGCAACCGGTAATACCCGCGTCATTTGTACCGCGTCGGTGGAGGAAGGCGTTCCGCCCTTCCTGAAGGGGAAGGGACAGGGCTGGGTTACGGCTGAATACGCCATGCTGCCCGCGTCCACGGGTCAGCGGAAAAAGCGCGACGGCATCAAGAAGGACGGCCGCAGCGTGGAGATTCAGCGGCTGATCGGCCGTGCGCTGCGTCAGGCGGTGGATATGACTCAACTGGGTGAGCGCACCATTACGCTGGACTGCGACGTGCTGGAGGCGGACGGCGGCACCCGTACCGCATCCATTACCGGCGCATTTGTGGCGCTGGTCTGCGCCGTGGATAAGCTGGTGAAGGAAAAGCGGATCATGGTCAGTCCTATTCGCCATCAGGTGGCGGCAATCTCCTGCGGCGTGGTGGAGGATACGCCCTGCCTTGATCTGTGCTATCAGGAGGACAGCCACGCGCAGGTGGATATGAACTTCGTCATGAATGACGAGGGCAACTTTATTGAAATGCAGGGAACCGGCGAGGGTCGTGCCTTTACGCCCGAAGAACTGCAAACCCTGATGGCCTATGGCCGCAAGGGCATCGAAGCGCTGATGCAGGCGCAGCGGGACGCGTTGGGGGAGCGTGCGGCGCATATCGCGCCCAAGCCCATCCTCGTGGCGGCTACGGGCAACGAGCATAAGCTAAATGAGCTTCGGCAGATTTTCGGCGATATGTACAGCATCGTCAGCATGGGTGCGGCGGGCTTCTATGGCAATATCGAGGAGAATGCCACCACTTTTGCGGGCAACGCGGCTATCAAGGCGGAGGCTGTCTGCAAGGCCACGGGTCTGCCTACCATTGCGGATGACAGCGGCTTGACAGTGGAGGCGCTGGACGGCGAACCCGGCGTGTATTCCGCACGCTATGCCGGTGTACATGGCGATGACGAGGCGAACAATAATCTGCTTCTGCGCCGCATGAAGGGCAAGCCTCAGCGTTCCTGCGCCTTCGTCAGCGCCATTGCGCTGGCCCGTCCCGGCAAGGAGACGATTATTGCGGAGGGCACCTGCCCTGGTCAGTTGCTGGACGCGCCTCGTGGTCACGGCGGCTTTGGTTATGATCCGCTGTTCCTGTACGAGAACGGCGAGACCTTTGCGGAAATGAGTCAGGAGACGAAAAATCAGGTGAGCCACCGTGCCCGTGCCTGTGCCAAAATGCGTGAGCTGATGAAGAAACTGCACGTATGCGAGCACTGATTTTTTCAGACAGCCATGGCGACGAGGAAAATCTGCGCTGGATGGCAGAGCTGATGTCCCAGCGCGGCCCTGTGGATGCCTATGTGCATTGCGGAGACGGTGCGCAGGACTTCGAACGCGTGGAAAATTATCTGCTGGCGCTTTCGCCTCGGGCAAGCATCTATGGCGTGCGGGGCAACTGCGATTATTTTGTGAACGATGTGCCTTGGCAGCGGGTGATGCGGCTGGGCGGCGTGAATGTGCTGATTACTCATGGTCATTTGCAGGGCGTGAAGACCACGCTGTCCCTGCTGCCCTCTGCGGCGCGGGAGATGGGATGCGGCGTGGTGCTGTTTGGCCACACGCATCGGCCTACGTTGGAGGAGCGGGATGGCATTCTGCTAATGAATCCAGGCACCGCGCAGCGGGGCTACGCGGCGCTGCTGACGGTGGATGAGGCGGGCAAGGCTATGGGTGAGCTGCTGAGCTTCTAAACGGGGCCTTTGTCATCCAAAGGAGGAAACGATATGGAGGGAATCATGCGCGTAGCTGCGGCGGTGCCGAAGCTGCGCCTTTGCAATGTGGCGGAAAACGCCGCCGCCATGGCGGAACAGCTGCACGAGGCGGCAGACCGCAAAGCGAGTCTGGTGGCGTTTCCGGAGCTGTCCCTGACGGGGTATACCTGCGGCGATCTGTTTTTTCAGAAATCCCTGCTCCAAGCGACAGAAGCGGGGCTTCAGCAGATGCTGGAGGCATGCCCCGAGGGTGTAACGGCGGTGGTAGGCGCGCCGGTACAGGCGGACGGCGTGCTGTACAACTGCGCGGTGGTGCTCACCAAGGGAAAGCTGCTGGGTGTGGTGCCTAAGCTCTTTCTGCCGAATTACAATGAATTCTATGAGAAGCGGTGGTTCGCTTCCGGATTTCAGCTGCAAGCGGAGCATGTGATGCTCTGCGGGCAGCAGGTGCCTATGGGGCGAGAACTGCTCTTCGAAAGCGCGGACGGCGTGCGCTTCGGTGTGGAGCTCTGCGAGGATTTGTGGACGGCGCTGCCGCCCAGCACGTTCCTATCGCTGCATGGGGCGGAGCTGATCGTCAATCTGTCCGCCAGCAACGAATTGATTGCCAAGCGGGAATATCGTCAGGAGCTGGTGCGCCAGCAGTCGGCTCGGTGCCTGTGCGCCTATCTGTATGTGTCGGCTGGAGTAGGGGAGTCTACCTCCGATTTGGTGTTCTCCGGGCACAGCATGGTGGCACAATGCGGCGGTATGGTGAAGGAAAATGCAGACTATCTGGCGGAGAACTATGTCCTGACCGCTGATCTAGATCTGGATCGCATTTGCGGCGACCGCCGGGAGCAGACCAGCTTTGCGGATGCTCAGGCGCATTACGGGACGTTGGAGCCCGTGCGCCGGGTAAGCTGTCCAGCGCTGATGCTGGCGGAAAGCGAGCCTGTGGAGCTTCACGTGGCGAAGCATCCCTTTATTCCTGCGGACAAGGCCTCGCGGCAGACGCGGTGCGCACAGATTTTCGACATGCAGGCGACTGCGCTGGCGCGTCGTCTGCGGATTACTGGCGGCAAGCTGACTGTGGGCATTTCCGGCGGACTGGATTCCACGCTGGCGCTGCTGGCGGCCTGTCGAGCCATGGATATGATGGGACTGCCACGAACGAACATCACCGGCGTGACCATGCCCTGTTTCGGCACGACGGATCACACCTATCAAAATGCTTTGTCATTGATGACCACGCTGGGCGTTACCCAGCGGGAGATTCCCATTCATGAGGCGGTGCGTCTGCACTTCCGTGATATTGGGCATAACGAGCAGGATCATTCTGTGACCTACGAGAATGCACAGGCTCGGGAGCGCACACAGGTCTTGATGGATGTGGCGAACCAGACCGGCGGCATTGTGCTGGGCACCGGTGACCTGAGCGAAATTGCGCTGGGTTGGTGTACCTACAACGCCGACCACATGAGCATGTATGGTGTAAACAGCGGCGTGCCGAAAACGCTGGTGCGCTGGGTCATTCAGACGGCTACGGAGAATCCTGCCTTTGCGGCCTCGAAGGACGTGCTGCAAAGCATTCTGGATACGCCCATCAGCCCGGAGCTGCTTCCGCCGGACGAGCAGGGCAACATTGCCCAGCAGACGGAGGACCTTGTGGGCCCCTATGCGCTGCATGACTTCTTCCTGTACTATGCGGTGCGTTTTGGAATGCGCCCCCGCAAAATCTATGAGCTGGCAAAGCTGGCCTTCGCGGATGACTTCGACGACGCGACGATCCTCAAGTGGCTGAAGAATTTCTATCGCCGATTCTTCACGCAGCAGTTCAAGCGCAACTGCATTCCGGACGGCGTGAAGATCGGCTCCATTGCGTTGAGCCCCCGCGGCGACTGGCGGATGCCCTCGGATGCGGAAAGCGCATTGTGGCTGAAGGAGTGCGAGGAGCTGTAAGCCGGGAAACAGCGGCGATACGGAAAAAATGCAACTTTTATACGCTGCTTTTTCTTGACAAACAGGGTGTATGATGCTATGATAGCCCCGTTATTTCGAAATAACAGGGAAGGATGGTGCAGGCATATGCGTAGACAGACGATGGGAAACGCTGCAATGAAGTGTATCTGTTGCTGTATGTGCAGAATGCTTGCGCCTGAGATCGGTCTGGAGTAATACCGGCACGCATCCTTTGCGTGCATGGAAACAAAACGAAAACGAACGGCGCAAGGTCATAGAAGATCGGCCTCTCGGTTCATTTGAGAGGCTCGGTTTGGACTTTGCGCCGTATTTTTATGCAGGGGGTGAAGCTGTGAGAGCGAAAGCGTTGACAGCTTATTTGCCTGATATATGGGCGCGGCTGCATGAGCGGCCGGAGTTGGCCTTTGAAGAGCGTGAAACGACGGCGCTGCTTCGCGGAGAATTTACCGCCGCAGGGGTGGAGTTGCTTCCCTTCGACACGCCGAAGACGGGACTGATTGCCTGTATTCGCGGCGAAAAGCCCGGCCCGGTGGCGGCACTTCGGTGCGATATTGACGCGCTGCCCATTACGGAGGAAAGTGGGCTGGCTTGTGCCTCACGATGTCCGGGCAAAATGCACGCCTGCGGTCATGACTTCCATGCGGCAACGATGCTCGGTGCGGCGCTGCTGCTTCAAGAGCGCCGGGAGCAGCTCTGCGGTACGGTGAAGGTGATCTTTCAGCCTGCGGAGGAAATTGCTTCCGGGGCGGAGATGATGCTTGCGACGGGCCTTTTGTCCGACGTGCGCTGCTTCATCGGCATTCATTCCTATCCGGCCTTCGCGCCGGGAACGCTGGGTATCAAGGAAGGCCCGGTCATGGCAGCCGTGGATCGCTTTGAAATTACCCTGCGCGGTCATGGCGCTCATGCGGCTCAGCCGCAGAAGGGAACGGACGTAATTACCGCACAGGCCGCGTTGATTCAGAGCTTGCAAACGCTGGTCAGCCGTTGCGTTGATCCCTTCGACCCGGCGGTGCTCAGCGTGACGCACGTGTCTGCGGGCAATACGTGGAACGTGCTGCCGGAAACGTCCTATCTGGAGGGCACGGTGCGTACCCTGTCAGAGCGAGCACGAATGCAGTTGGAACAAGGCTTGAAGCGCATGGCGGCGGAAATTGCCGCAGCCTATGCCATGACGGCGGAGGTTAACTGGGTCGCGGGGCCGCCCGCAGTCGTCAACGACGCGGAGCTATGCGCGCTGGCTCGGCGGACGGCGCAGCGCATGGGCCTTCAGACCGCAAGGCAGGAGGACACCATGGGCGGCGAGGATTTCAGCTGCTATATGCAGCAGGTGCCGGGGATTTTTATCCGTGTGGGCACCGGAGGACAGTATCCGGGGCATCATCCGAAATTTACGGTAGACCCCGCTGCACTTGCCCCTGCGGCAGCTTATTTCGCGCAGATGGCGGAAGACTGGCTTGCGCAGAACCGATAACATGAAGGAGGACGAAATCATGCACAACGGCTTGATGAAGAAAATCGTAGCGATGACCCTTGCCCTAACCATGGCGCTGGGCCTGATGGGCGGCGCGGTGGCGGAAGAGCAGCCCAAGACGGTGAATATCGGCGTGACGGACGTGATCGGCTCGCTGAATCCGCTGCTGATGAATGCAACAGAGGTATTGAAGTACGCCAATTCGCTGGTGTTCCTGCCGCTGGTGGAGGCCAGCGCGGACATGAAATATGTGCCGCAGCTTGCGGAATCCATCACCACCGAGGATAACATGACTTTCACCATTAAGCTGCAGGATGCGGCCGCTTGGTCGGACGGCCAGCCTGTGACGGCGAAGGATGTTGCCTTCACTCTGCTGTGCATGGCCAGCCCGGAGAGCTTCAACGCCGGTATGGCGATGTACGCCATTGAGGGCACGGACGATGCGGGCATGGTAGAGAGCGGCGCGACGGAGATCAGCGGCGTGAAGGTTGTCAGCGACAAGGTGCTGACCGTGACTACCAAGTGGGCTATGGCGCTGAACACCTTCTGCAACAACTATGGCCGCTATGTGCTGACCCTGCCGGAGCATGTGTTGGGCAGCGTGCCGAAGGATCAACTGCAAAGCTACGACTGGTTCAACCATGCGGATGTTATCAGCGGCCCCTATTTCGTGCAGGAGGCTGACCTGAACCACTATATCCACTACGTTGCCAACGACAATTACTGGATGGGTGCGCCGAAGATCAAGTATCTGAATATTCAGGTGCTGGACTCCGCACAGCTGCTGACGGGACTGCAATCCGGCGAGATTGATCTGGTGCAGCAGACCACAGGCAACATTCTTCTGGAGGACTACGAGAGCGTCAAGGCGCTGTCCAACGTGACGGCATACATGGGTACGCCCATCACGAACCAGTCCATTTTCATCAATACCGAGCGTGTCACCGATGTGCGCATTCGTCAGGCGCTGCTGTACGGCATCGATCGCCAGACCATTCTGGATGGTATGGTACACGGCTATGGCGAGATCGTGGACGGATTCCTGTGCAGCGGTTCTCCTTATTATGATGAAGCGCTGGGCGTAACCGCTTATGACCCGGAAAAGGCGCGTGCGCTGATTGCTGAGGCGGTAGCCGATGGAGCCAGCAACCATCTGGAATGGCATGTGAACAGCGGCGATACCACCTTCACCCAGGCGGTGAGCTTTATTGCCGCCATGTTCCAAGAGCTGGGGCTGGACATCGAAATTCGCACCGAAAATCTGGATATGCTTATGGAGAGCGCCGGCACGGGCGATTTCGATGTAATGAGCGTGGAATACACCTACATGCCGCTGGATCCTTATACGGATGTGAGCTGGCTGTTGTCTGCGGACGGCTGGACGCGCTATAACAATGAAGAGGTCACGAATGCGTTGATGCAGAGTCAGGCGCTGGGCGCGGATGAGCAGGACGCGGTCAAGGCGTGCTATCTGAAGGTGGATCAGCATATGCAGACGGATGTGCCTGTGATTTCCGCGTATATCATCAGCAAGATGGGTGTAGCCAGCAATCGCCTGATGAACGTGAAGCCGGATGTGTTCGGCACCTTCATCAACGTTCACGAGTGGGACGTGGCAGAGTAACAAGCAAGTCAGGCATGGGCAGTCCGGGACGTACTGTCTCGGGCTGCCCATGCTTCTTATGAATGGAGAAATACAGGCATGGAGCAAGCGGAAGGGGCAAAGCCTTTGCTGGACGTGCAGGGGCTGAACATCGCCTTTGCCAAGGGGAAAAAGCTGATCCAGCGGACAGAGAACGTGCATTTTCAAGTGTATCCCGGTGAAATTGTCAGCATCGTGGGGGAGTCGGGCTGCGGAAAGAGCATTTCGGCGCTGTCGCTGCTGGGGTTGCTGGGCCGTCAGGGGCGGGTCACGGGCGGAAACGCCATGTTTCAGGGGCAGAATCTGCTGACCATGACGGAAAAGCAGCTGGATCAGGTGCGCGGCAAAGAGATCGCCATGATCTTTCAGGACATCACGTACAGTTTGAACCCTGTGTTCACCATTGGCAATCAGATGATGGAGCCCCTGCGCCGCCACGAAGGCATGTCCCGTGCCGAGGCGTGGAAGCGGGCCGTGGCGCTGCTGGACAAGACCGGCATCCCGCACCCGGAAAACGCGATGCATAAATATCCGCACATGCTTTCCGGTGGAATGCGTCAGCGGGTGATGATCGCCATGGCGCTGGCCTGTAAACCGAAGCTGCTCATTGCCGATGAGCCTACAACGGCGCTGGATGTGACCATTCAGCTGCAAATCATGCAGCTGCTTCGCCATCTGCGAGACGAGACGGGTATGGCGATCCTGCTGATTACCCATGACATCGGCCTCGTGACGGAAATGGCGGATCGAGTCGTGGTGATGTATGCGGGGCAATGCGTGGAGGAGGGGACGACCCAGCAGGTACTGGAATCGCCTGCACATCCCTATACCCGTGCGCTGACCCGCGCCGTGCCCGGTCTGCACGACCCCAGAGAACGGCGGCTGTTCAGCATCCCCGGCACGGTGCCGGAGGAATATCAAGCCATGACAGGCTGCCGTTTTGCGCCGCGCTGTCCGAAAAGCGCCCATTGTCCGCAGACAAACGCAGAGCGGGAGATCGCTCCCGGCCATGTGGTGCGCTGCTGTCTTGCGAAGGAAGGAGGGGTGAAGCAGGATGCCTGAGCGTCAGCCGATACTCACGGTGCGCGGACTGCGCAAGACCTTTGCGGCGCAGGGTGAAAACAGCCTGCTGCATCGTCAGCGCATGACGGCGGTGGATGGCGTAAGCTTTGATCTGTACCCCGGCGAAACCTTCGGTCTGGTGGGGGAGTCCGGGTGCGGCAAGTCCACGGTGGCCAAGCTGCTGATGGGGCTGGAAAAGCCCGACAGCGGCGAGATCACTTTGGAAGGCAAGCGGCTGGACAACCTGCGGGAGCGCCAGCTTCGTCCGCTGCGCGTAAAAATGCAGATGGTCTTTCAGGACAGCGGCGCGAGCCTGAATCCCCGTAAGCGTGTGGGGGACATTCTGCGAGAGCCCATGCTGTATCATGGCATTGCCAAGCGGGAAGACGTGGACAGCCGCATCGAAAAGCTGCTGTCTCAGGTTGGCCTTGCGCCGGAAATGCGCGAGCGTTATCCGCATGAATTTTCCGGCGGTCAGCGGCAGCGCATCGGCATTGCCCGCGCGCTGGCGGTGAATC
>USCW01000050.1 GCA_900553315.1 uncultured Eubacteriales bacterium | reverse complement strand
GACCGTGCGAGGATGGGGGAACGGTACGATAAAAATTGATTTACAGGCAAGCGCAGGTCTAAAGGACAGTCACACAGCATACAGTAAAAGGAGCATGAGGCCTCATGCTCCTTCACTTTTACCGCACAGTCACCCGTGTTTTCTTGACCCCTTCCACAGAAAGGGCTGCCGCCCGTAAGGCTGACTTGGGATAAGCCCCACGTTCGGTTTGCTTCTCTCCAGAATTTTCCAATTTTCTCGCAGCTTTTGACATTATTTGCTTGAATTTGTTAATTAATGGAATTTCTGTGTGTGGATGTGCCGACCGCTCAGTATCGTCGGGCTTGTCTCTAATGGTTTATTATCATCCAGAAAATGCAATTATTTTCGATTTACCTATTGCAATTTGTGCGCGGCGTTGCTATAATAAGGTTGAGGCGTAAATAAATGGTAAATTATCTTCCAGATTTTGCATTTTATGTTATCATTATTATGATTATGTAATTTTGCATCGGCTGTACAGCCGGTGTCAAATAAAAAATCTTAGGAGGATTCTGTCATGAAGAAACGGTCTCTCATTCTCGCTCTGGCTCTCGCGCTGCTCGTTACTTTGCTGCCCATTTCCTCCATGGCTGAAAATGCCGACGTTACCGGCAAGGTCGTCATCTACACCTCCATGTATCAGGACATCATCGACATGATGGATGAGGCGCTGGCCAAGGAATTCCCCAACTGCGATGTGGAATTTTTCTATGGCGGCACCGGTACCCTGCAAACCAAGTTGGCCGGCGAGATGGAAGTCGGCACGCTGGGATGCGACATGCTGATGGTCGCGGAGCCCGCCTATTCCCTCGAGCTGAAGGAGGGCGGCTGGCTGCATCCCTATGTGACCAATGCCCGCGACAACATGCGCTTTGAGTTTGACGAGGAAGGCTACTGGTACTGCGTCCGCGTCTGCTCCATGGGTTTGGCCTACAATCCTGATATGTACGCCAAGGAAGACATCCCCACCTCCTTCAAGGATTTCGCCTATGACGAGTCCGCCAAGGGCATGATCTCCATGTCCAACCCCCTGACCTCCGGCACCGCTATGGCGACCATCGTGGGTCTGCAGGCCAAGTACGGCGACGAATACTTTGACGCGCTGGGCAAGCAGGACGTCATGATCGAGTCCGGCTCTTCCGCGCTGGCGAAGCTGGAAACCGGCGAATGCAAGGTCATCATGATCCTTGAAGAGTCCGTGCTGAAGAAGCGCGAAGAGGAAGGCTCCACGCTGGAGTGGTTCATCCCCGACGACGGCGATGTGCTGGTGCCCTCCACCGTCATGACCGTGGCGGAAGACAAGAGCGCCAACAAGAACACTGCGGCTTGCGAAGCCATCACCAACTGGCTGCTGAGCGAGGAAGGCCAGAGCTACATCGTCAAGGGCTGGATGCACTCCGTCCTGACCGATTTCCCCACCGAGCCTTATGACGGCGCTTCCACCGTTGAGCTGAAGGAAAAGAATATCCCCGTGGACTGGGAAAAGTGCTACAAGGATCGTGACGCGATCCGCACTGTGTTCCAGGAAAAGGTAACCATCGAGTAAGTATTCCAAAGCGGCGACACTTCGCCGGGAGGCGGCTTCCGTCCGTCTCCCGGTGAGCCCCCCAAGCACGGCCAAGCGGCCCTGTCGCTTGGCCGCCCCTTTATTCCTACTGTCGGGGAGTGAACGTATGAGCAACATTGCACCGTCCACCGCCACCAAGCCCCCCAGAAAGTTCTATTTCGACCCCAAGTGGATCATCATTCTGGGCATCGTGCTGTTCATGGTGGTCTTTCAGGTTTTTCCAATTCTCTACCTGGTCGTGAAGGCATTCTTCCCGGATGGCTCCTTCTCGCTGGAGACCTTTGAGCGTCTGTACACCTACAAGATGAACTGGGGCGCGCTGACCAACACCCTCATTGCGGCCTTCGCCACCATGGTGCTGGGCACGCTGCTGGCCTTCCCGCTGGCATGGCTTGTGGGGCGCACCAATATGCACGGCAAAAAGTTTTTCCGCAGCCTGTTTGTGCTGACCTACATGGTGCCCCCCTACGTGGGCGCCATGGCGTGGCTCCGGCTGCTGAACAAGAATGTGGGCACCATCAACCTGATCCTCCGCGCCATGTTCCAGATGGACACCAACGCGGGCCCGCTGAATATCTACACCCTTACGGGCATGATCTGGGTGCTGACCACGTTCTACTATCCCTACGCATTCATCACCATTTCCCGGGCCATGGAGAAGATGGACCCCTCCCTTGAGGAAGCGGCCCGCGTCTCCGGCGCGTCGCCCCTGAAAACGGTGTTCACCGTTACCCTGCCCATGATGACCCCCAGCCTCATTGCCGGCGCATTGCTGGTGTTCGTCTGCGCCATGAGCTGCTACGGCATTCCGTCCATCATCGGCGCACCGGGTAAGGTGCATACAGTCACTACGCGCATTGTGGAATACATGGGCCTTGGTGCGGAAGGCATTACCGACGCGACCGGCCTTGCGGTGTTCCTGATGCTGCTGGCGATCATTATTCTGTATATCTCCGACGTGGTCATTGCCAAAAAGCAATACATCACCGTGTCCGGCAAATCCACACGTCCCAACATTGTTGACCTTGGCAAGTGGCGCGTGCCGCTGACGGTGCTGGTCAGCCTGTTCGCGGTCATCGTGATTCTGGTGCCCTTCGCCACCATTATCGCCACGTCCTTCAAGAAGAACCTCGGCAAGACGCTGTTCGAGGCGGGCAACTTCACCACCGTCCATTGGACGAAGATCTTCACCCGCACGGACATTCTTGAAAGCCTGAAAAACAGCATTGTCTTCGGCGTGCTGACGGCGACCATCGGCATCCTGATCGCCTGCACCATGGCCTATCTGCTTCAGCGGACGAAGGTCAAGGGCCGCAAGATACCTGACTTCCTCATCACCCTCGGCTCCGGCACGCCCTCCGTGGTCATTGCGCTGGGCCTCATCATGACCATGACCGGCAAGTTCGGCATCAATCTGGGCAACACCGCCGCCATTATGGTCATTGCTTACCTCATCAAATACCTGATGATGGGTATGCGCACGGTGGTTTCCGCCATGAGCCAAATCCACGTCTCCTTGGAGGAATCCTCCCAGATCTCCGGCGCAAGCTGGCTGGGCACCATGCGGCGGATCACTATCCCGCTGATCTTCCCGTCCATCGCCGCCGGCTGGTTCCTGATCTTCATTCCCAGCTTCTACGAGCTGTCCATGACGGCGCTGCTGTACTCCAAGGATACTAAGACTATCGGTTTCCAACTGTATGAATACTGGACGTATACCAGTCAGCAGCAAGCCTCTGCGCTGGCCGTGGGCATTCTGCTGGTCATCATCCTGCTGAACTTTGTGCTGAATAAGCTGACAAAGGGCAATTTCTCAATCTAACCATCATTTCCCACGCTTAACCTCCGTGCCGCTCCACCGGAGCCGCACACGCAGCGGTACGCCCGCTGCTCTTCGGGAGGGAGCGCGAGGGAGGGGCTTCTGGCACAGAAGCCGCCTCCCTCGCAGTACCCCGAACCTTACGCTTCATCTTCGTACCGCTTTAGGAAGTGAAGCCAAGCAGCGGCATACCCGCCGCTCTTCGGGAGGGAGCGCGGGGGAGGGGCTTCTGGCACAGAAGCCGCCTCCCTCGCAACACCCCCGCAACCTTAAACAGAAGGGAAGCTGCATTATGGCTAGCGTTACCATTCAGAACGTGTCCAAGGCCTTTGGCGACGTGGTCGTGCTGAAGGAATTCAACGAAGTGTTCAACGATAAGGAATTCATTACCCTGCTGGGGCCGTCGGGCTGCGGCAAAACGACCATGCTGCGCATGATCGCCGGGTTTGAGCGACCCACCACGGGACGCATTTACATCGGCAATCAGCTGGTGAGCGACGAAAACACCTTCGTGCCACCCGAAAAGCGCGACATCGGCATGGTGTTCCAGTCCTATGCCGTGTGGCCGCACATGACGGTGTTTGACAATGTAGCCTATCCGCTGAAAATCAAGAAGGTGGATAAGCGAACCATCAAAGATAAGGTAGACCGCATTCTGGACGTGGTACACCTGAGCCAGTACGCGGACCGCATTCCTTCCCAGCTCTCCGGCGGACAGCAGCAGCGCGTGGCGCTGGGCCGTGCGCTGGTGGCGGAGCCAGAGCTGCTGCTGCTGGATGAGCCGCTGTCCAATCTGGACGCAAAGCTGCGCGAATCCATGCGCTTTGAGATCAAGGAGATTCAGACAAAGCTGGGCATTACGGTGGTGTACGTGACCCATGACCAGACGGAAGCCATGGCTATGTCGGATAGGATCATTGTCATCAACCGCGGTGTGATTCAGCAGATCGGCACGCCGGAGGACATTTACAAGCGGCCCGCGAACCAGTTCGTGGCCGACTTTGTAGGCAAGGTAGACTTCCTGCACGCGAACGCGCAGGGCGGTCGCTTGAAGCTGTCCTACATTGACCAGTCCATGCCATACAGCGGCAGCAAGAACGGTTCGCTGGTGGTTGCCATTCGTCCCGAGAATGTGAAGATTGGTAAGGCATCGACCTACGATGCAAACGCCGATTGCCTCAAGGGCAAGCTGACGACCTGTTTCTATCTGGGCGACGTTTACGACTGCCGCGTAGACCTGGGGCACGGCAATCTCCTCCGCGTCATTACCGACGCGGCGACCTTCGAGGAGGTCAAGGTTGGCGATGAGGTCGCGCTCCACATCCGTGAATACCTCCTCTTCGACGAAACCAACACCGCCGACCAACTGAAAATCATGACGTAAGGAGATCATGCGAGATTCTGGGGGAGAGGCCGCTTCTCTAAGAGAAGCGCCTCTCCCCCAGCCCCCCACTCCCGAAGAGTAGCTGGGAATAGGCTTGACTTTTCCTGCGAACTTGCGCGCCCATGCGAGATGGGCGCGTTTCCTTGTTTTTGGGATTATGGTCACGGCGGCTGACAGAGCCGCCGCGACCTGCTGTCGTTGGGCTGCGATCAAGCTACAAGGTAGGAGCACCGAAGGGGTGGCGGGGGCGATTGAAAAGCTGCCGCCTCGCCTCCGCAGAGGGAGCTGTCAGCCGAAGGCTGACTGAGGATAAACTCTCTCGTTGGTTTTCATAGCCAGTCGCTTTTTGAACGATACTATTCATGCCTTTGCATATTTTCCCTGTCCCCGTGGCATCCTACCCTCCGGATGAGCGCGGAACAAAGCACACAGGCTTTCGCCGTGTCAGCGCTGGCTGATCGCTGTTGCTTCTACGCGCATTGCCACGGATGTTGAAGCCATGCTTCCGCCATGGCACATCCCGGCCTGAGCTTTTCGGCTCAGGCTTTTTGTCTGCCGATCAAATGCTGCCGATAATAAAACAGCATTTGCTGATACCATCCCGCACGCGCTCCCCAAGCCGGGAAAGGCGACACGCCGCCGTATTCCTCGTCGATCACTTTTTGAATCCACACATCCACCGGCGCAATGCTGAAACGATGATACGCAAACAGCATCACGCAGCTAGCGACCTTCACGCCTACGCCGGGGCAGTCCATCAGCGCCTGCTGCAGTGCCTCATCTGAAAGGCTGCTGCACGCAGTCAGATCAAGCGCCCCGGACGCGACCAGCCGTGCCGTTCCCAGCACATAGGGAGCGCGATAGCCCAGCGCACAGGCGCGAAGCTCGGATTCTGCTGCTCGGGCAAGCTGTTCAGGGGTGGGAAAGGCATAGATATCTTCGGACAGCTTCTCTCCGAAGTGTTCACACAGTCGCTCCACACAGTCCCGAATAGCGGGGATGCTTTTTCGCTGGGAGCAGATGAAGCTGATGAGTGTCTCGAAGGGCTCCTGACGCAGAATGCGCAGGCCATCGCAGCAGGACGCGGCTCGGTGCAGAAAATCGTCTCCCGCAGGGAGCTCCGTCAGCAGCGGGCCGTAGTCCGTCTCTATATCAAAATAACGCCGCCAGCCGTCCGTTTCGCGCTCCTCACAGGAAAGCTGAAAGCGGTCGTCGCCCAGCGGCGTAATGTCCACCTGTTTCTTCCCAACCAGCACACGATAGGTGTCTGCGTCCAGCGCTTTCATGCGAAAACATTGGCCGCTGTTTGCCACCATGTCCAGCTTCAAATGCGGTATCTCAAGGCATTGCATAGGCCCTTCCTCCTGTCGTATCGCTTGGAATTATCGGTAGGGATTTTCCGTGGTGCCGTCGCCCTCCGTGAAGGCGTAGGCGTTCAGGGAGAGCGTCACGGTAGGTCGCACGCCTGTTCCGGCATAATCGGTCCGCACGCGGTTTGTCCGTCCATTATACCACACCGCCGCCTGATAGCCGTTCATCGGCTCCTCTGCCAAATAATACCATGCATTTCCCGTTTGATCGTGCCGCACGCCCTGCGCCAGCGCGTAGGCCGTTGCGGTGCAGCAGCGTTCCGGCTCTGTCAGATACATTTCGGCGATCTGCCGCTCGGTCGGCAGTCCCATCACTGGCTCCGCCTTAGCCTCTGCCGTGTTCAGCATCAGCGGGAAGGTCTTGGCTGAGGCCGCGTCCATAGCGTCCAGCACGTCGCACGCCAGCAGCGTCACATGATCCTCACTTGCGGTCAGCACCTGCCAGCGCACAGGTGCGGGGGTGCCGCTTTCGCCCAACGGATATTCGCCGAAGACCACATAGGGATGTGCCGCCACGCTCTTCCACAGCCGCAGATTTGTCCCCCAGCGTGCCTCGATGGCCTCCGCTCGTGCGCGGCTATCCAGATAGTCCTCCAAATCATAGAAATCCGCCAGCACCTTTTCCGCCGTTGCCAGCGTGATATGCTGATAGCCTTTCTCTGCCTGACGATATAGGCCGCTGCGGCAAGCCAGCAGCAATGCGGCGCTGTCTCGATAATCCTTCAGCGCGTCAAGGGCCGCCATGGCCTCCTGCCACCTGCCCGCCTGATAGAGCGATTTCGCCTGATGATACGCTGTCTCCCGCGCCTTCTCCTCGCACTCCGCCAACAGCTCGTCCCGCCGTGCGGAGGCCGTGACCTCATTGAGAAGCCCCTCAGCCTCCTCGAAGTGACCATGCTCCATCAGACCCGCCGCACGCTCCAGCGTCCGCTCGGGAATCTCCTCTTTCAGCTGCGCTGCCCGGTCGGCGCTGTCCAGAAAGGAGCCCAGCGCCGCGAAGCCCGCCAGCGCCTTATCCAGCGCTCCCTGCTCCGCCTCACGCGCCGCGTCGATGTATTGCAGACACCATGCGCTGCTGGCAAAGGGTGCGATCAGCTTCAGGTTCGCCTCCGCCAGCTCCCATTTGCCCAGCCGCATGGCCTGATGCGCCGCCGCGTAGAGGCTGTATTTCTCCGAGTTGCTGTAATCGCCCAACTCGCGGAAGATCATCTCCGCCGTTTCGTAATCTCCCGCACCGAAGTAGAATTGTCCTCGCTCGTACCTTTCCTGCGCTGAAATACTGCATCCGGACAGCAGGATGCAGCACGCCGCCGCCAGCGCCGCAAGTCTTCCGCTCTTTCCCATGCCGAGTCCCTCCTTCATCACAAAGCATTGTGACCGAAGAAGGGGCAAAGTATGCCGCGTCAGGCACTTTTTCGATGAAGCCGCAGCGCCCGAAGCACGTTCTTTCGCCCCGCCAGCTTCCAATAAAGCAGACAGCCCGCGCCATATACCGCCGCACCGGCAAACACCTCTGCCGCCAGATGCAGCCAGCCTGCGCCCGGAAGCGCACGGCCCAGCAGCCGCACCGCTCCCACCATGGCAAGGCCGATAACCGCGTAGCTGCCCACCATGCCCAGAAAGCGCTTATAGGGCAGTTCGCGGCGAAGCATGACCCATTGGGCGAAGGGCACCGTGAACTCCGCCATCAGCGTGCCCACCACCGCGCCCATGGCGCCCATGCGGGGAATCATCACGCTGTTGACGATGAGGTTCACCACGGCCCCAGCCGTGACGCTTCGCACAAAAATCTTGTCCCGCCCCAGCGGCAATACCCATTGCGTGCGCACCACATTGGCGAAGCCAATGAAGATCAGCGTGAATCCCAGCGGGATCATCAGCGTACCGGACTCCGCAAAATCCTCGCCGAAGAACAGCGGCGCAAATTCTCTCGCCACCGCCGCCAGCCCGAAGGCCATGGCGCTGGTCATGCACAAGATCAGCTCCATGGACAGGGCAATATGCTTGCGCACGGCCTCTGTCTCGCCGCGAGCCTGCATGGCCGCCACCTTAGGGAGCATGACCGTCCCCACGGCGGAGATAAAGCCGCTCAGGCAATATACGATTTTTTCCGCGTTTTCATACAGGCCGTTTTGGGCCATGCCGCTGATTGCGCCCACCATGATCTTATCCATGGTGCGGTACACCTGCACGGCAATGACCGACAGGAACAGCACCGCGCAGGGCGGCAGATGCTTCAGTGCGTCTCGCCACGGCACCCGATGGAAGCATACCCGCCCCCGGACGCTGCTCCAGCAGCTCAGACAGCCTACCACGGTGCTGCCACCCCAGATAAGGCCGTATTTCCACAAGTCGCCGGGCCCGCGCACCAGCAGGAACACGCCCGCCATGGCCATCAATTTCACAAAGGTATTTCGCAGGGCGATGGGCTTGAATTGATCCAGCCCCATCAGCAGCCAGTCCAGATTGACCAGACAGCTCACGGACATCAGCGTCAGCCATGCGGCGATCTGCTTTTCCGCCCCCGCAACAAAGCAGACGTAGCCCACGTACAGTACGAGAGCGGCTCCCGCCGTCAGCCATTGCATTTGATAAATTTCCGAAAAGGTTCGGTTAAGCTGCTGCTGATCGTCCTTCACCCGGGCGACAGCACGCACGCCGTAGTTTTCCAGCCCCAGCATCCCCAGCAGCACAAACACCGCGCTGACCGACCACGCGTAGGCATACAGCCCCGTGCCCTCCTGACCCACAGTGCGGGCCAGATAAGGGGCGGTAATAATGGGCAGCAGCAGTGAAAACACGCGATAGGCGATATTATAGGCTGCGTTCTTTCGTGTACTCAAGCTCAGGCTCCCCGCTTTCCGTCAGAAGAGATGTTCTTTGCATCTTTCTCCTTTTTTTTGCTGCATTCCTGCTTGACAAGCTATGTGAATTCCATTACAATTCGTAAACGTGTTGTTCTTATCTGGTTTACGCAAATAAAGGAGGTTCTCCCATGAAGAAGTTTTCCGTGCGGGACATGGTGATGTGTGCGCTGTTTGCGGCGCTGACAGCCATTTGCTCCCAGATCCAAATCCCCCTGCCGGCGATTCCGATCAATCTGGCGCTGTTTGCGGTGCTGCTTTGCGCCGGTCTGCTGCGCCCGACGGCGGCGGTGCTGGCCATGGTGGTTTATGTGGTGCTTGGCTTAGTCGGCGTGCCTGTCTTTGCGGGAATGCGCGGCGGTATGGCGGTGCTGTTCGGCAAGACGGGCGGCTACATTCTGGGTTATATTCTGGCTGCTTTGGTGGTTGCGCTGCTGCGCAAGCATTGGGGGGACAGCTACTGGAAGCTCTGCCTGAGCATGGCTATTGGCGTGGCGGTCTGCTATCTCTTCGGTACGATCTGGTACATGATCCTGACCGGCACCGGCCTTTGGGTCAGTCTCCTCAACTGCGTCTTCCCCTTCCTCATCGGCGACGCCCTGAAAATCCTTCTAGCCGCGCTCCTGACCATTAGATTGAAGGCTGTAGTGAAGTGATGCGAGGGAGGGGACTTCTCTGTAGAGAAGTCCCCTCCCTCGCGCTCCCT
>USCW01000049.1 GCA_900553315.1 uncultured Eubacteriales bacterium | reverse complement strand
GGCATCGCTGTCGCGGTCGCGCTGACGGGTCAGCGAGCCCGCGTGCCCGCGATCACGAAAGAGGATACCTCTGGAATACTTATGCAGCATGAAACGAACGAGGTGGCCTCCTTCCAGCTTACCCTCCGCGACGGGGAAAGCTATACCCTCCTGCAGGACAGCGCGGGCGCACTCACCGTCGCGGGCGACGAAAGCTTCACCGTCGCAAGCACCTATCAGGAAAGCCTGCTCAGCGCCGTCAGCATCCTTTCGTATACCGACGTGCTTGCGGATGACTGGACAGCGCTTCAGGAATACCTGTCCGAGTTTGGCCTCGATACCCCGCAGGTGAGCGTCCATGTCGCCTATACGGACGGCACGGAAGCAACCTTCCACATCGGCAACGCCTCCCCGCTGGAGGACGAAAGCTGGTATTACATGACCGTAGACGGCGATCCGCGCTTGTTCGCGCTGGACAAGGGAACCGCCGAGGAGCTCATGGTGCATCTTGCCAGCCTACGTGAGATCACCCAGCCTACCATTCACCGGGCGCGACTGGACGCGATCACCTTCACGGGCGCAGGCGGTGAGATCACAGCCCAATGGCTGCTGGACGGCGACATCACCGACGCGGATGCGGCCTCCAACTGGCGAATGACCGTGCCCTACGCCTACCCCGCCGAGGAAAGCGCCATGACCGCTCTGCGGAAGAATCTGACGAATCTGCGCTTAGGCGCTTACGTGACGGAGGCCACGGCGGAGAATCTGACAGCCTACGGGCTGGACACGCCGCAGTTCACCCTAACGCTGCACATGGCGGCGGGCGCCACCGGCGTCACGAACGACGACGGCACTTATGCCACAAAGGACTGGCCGGAAAGCACCTTCGTGCTGAAGATCGGCAACGCGAAGAGCGATATGGTGGACTATGTGCAGGTGGACAATGGCATTTACCTATGCAGTCATTTCAGTCTGGCGACGTTCCGCGACCTGAATCCCAAGGACACCATCAGCCGCTATCCGCTGATGGTCTCGCTGGATGATGTCGTTGGCTTGACCGTGACGGACAGCAGCGGCATCACGACCTACACATTGACCCGCGAGGAGCAGGTTGCGGAAAACAACGAGCTGGTGCGGGACAGCAACGGCAACATTCAATACAACGTCACCTGTCTATGCAACGGTGAAGAAATGAGCTACGACGTTTTCGCGGCGCAATGGGAGCAATTAGCGGCGCTTCGCGTAACGGGCTGGCTTCCCAACGGCTACGAGGTCACAGCCGACGCGCACACGAGCTTAGTCTTCACGACGATCTCCGGCAAGGTACACACGCTCTCCTTCGCTCCCTACGACGCGCTCCACGACGCCGTCATTCTAGACAACACAGCGCTGTTTTATGTGATACGAGAGTGAGGCGGTGGAATTCTGGGGGGAGAGGCGGCTTCTCTGAGAGAAGCCCCTCTCCCCCCAGACCCCTCTCTCCCGAAGAGCGGCTGGCGTTTGGCGGGGTGCGCTTCTTCAGGCTTGGTTCCGCCTGTGAGTGGGGCGGTTTTCTGTGAGTTATGTGAGTCCACGGCGGCTGACAGAGCCGCCGCGGACATGCGGCGTGTGGGCACGTTAAAACTCCAATGGCGATTGCCATCGGAGTTTTTCGTGCCGGAGTGGGAGTGCGTCCTTGTCCTCCTTTGCAAAGGGCGCTCTTTTTATTGAATTGTTATGCCGCCGTTTGTGCGTGCTTCTTCTCATAGATGGCTGCGGCGATGCACCAGATGACGATAGGATGCGCCACCGGACAAACTCTGTTTTTTCTTCTGCTTTCATCGCTTCCGCCTTCCATGGATTTCGATGAGCTTCTTTTGCCTTAAAACGTTTCCTGCGTTAAGCAAAAGCGTGAGCTTGAACAGCTTTTCGCCTGTTCTAACTCACGCATTTTGATTGTATCCTCTCCTTAGCCAATCTTCCGATAGAAGGGATGATAGTCGAGGATCTTTTCGATTTCGTCGAGCGCGTCCTGCGGAAGCTCCACGTCGCCGGCGAGAACGTTGCTCTCCAGCTGGCTGGGCTTGGACGCGCCGGTGATGACGCTGGAAACCACCTTGTCGCGCAGCGTCCACGCAAGCGCCATGACGCTCAGCGGCATTCCCAGACCGTCGGCTACCTTCAGCAGCTTCTCCACAATGTCCAGATTCTTGTCCGTCAGCAGATTATTGATCTGCTTGTCCGCCTGATGGGTCGCACGGCTGCCCGCGGGAATCTCCTGACCCTTGCGGTACTTGCCCGTCAGCAGACCCTGAGCGAGCGGCGAGAAGGGCACGATACCCAGACCATTCTCCTTGCAGATGCCGAAGATTTCATCCTCTACGTAGCGATCCACCATGTTGTACTCGGGCTGCAGCACCGTCATGGGATGCAGGCCCATATCCTTGATAATGCCCAGCGCCTTGGTGATCTGCACGGGACTCCACTCGCTCACGCCGTAATACAGGATCTTGCCCTGCTGCACCAGATCGTCCAGCGCACGCATGGTTTCCTCCACCGGCGTGGTGGGGTCGAAGCGGTGGCAGAAGTACATGTCCAGATAATCCACCTGCATGTTCTTCAGGGACTTGTCGATCTGCTCAAAAATATGCTTCCGGCTCAGGCCGCGTTCGTTCACATCGGGGCCCACGGGGAAGAACACCTTGCTGGAAATCACCAGACTGGAACGGCGATAGTCCTTCAGGCAGCGGCCCAAGAACTTCTCCGCCTCGCCGCCGCTGTATGCGTCGGCACAGTCGAAGAAATTCACGCCCTTGTCATAGGCCAGGCGAACCGTATCCTGCGCCACCTGCGCAGCCTCGCTGCCCTTCAGGTCGGTCATCCAGCTGCCCAGCGCCACCTGACTTACCTTCAGGCCGGACGCGCCTACATTGCGATACTTCATAAGTAAAAAGCCTCCTTGCAAACAGGTCAGGTATCCAAAATATCAATTTTCAGCCGCGCAAGCGCCTGTTCCTTGTCACCCTTGCGGATCGCTTCAAGGATCAGCTCATGCGCTTCAGGACAATACTTTGTTTCAAAGCCCTTATTCAGTCCAAAATGGTTCTGCGCATAGAAGCGGCGTTCCACCTCAATGCAGTTGGTCAGATGCTTGACCAAATAGGGATTGTCCGAAATAGAGATCAGATCGCTGTGAAAGGTAATGTTCTGCTGCCATACCGTCCAGATGCTCTTGTCCTTTGCACAGATTTCCCGCGCAACCTCAAGCTTCCGGGCGATGTGCTCAATCCTTTCAGGCGTGAACAGGTCGAAATAACGCTCCAGTGAGGCCGTTTCCAGCATGGCGCGCACCACCATGTTATCGCGTCCGCTCTTCTCACCCACGCGTACCACCACATAGCCGCAGCGGGGAATGCTGGTCAGCACCTCCTCCGCGCACAGCCGCAGCAGCGCCTCACGCACCGGCGCTTTGCTCACGCCGAAGCGCTCCACCAGAGAACTCTCGGTCAGCAGCATGTTCTCGGTGCCCGCACCCGCGTTGATAATCATTTCCAAAATGGAATCATGAATTTGAGCCGAAAGCGTTTTAGCCTCGGATTTCATGGAAAAGCCCCTCCATCCTCTTTGACGTACAGGGGACTGCGCTATCGTAGATACAGACACTTCCTGACAGTCGAATTTCCATTTATTGTAGCATATTTTGTCCGCCCGCTCAAGGGGCAGAGCCGGAATGAAAAACCGGGCTGTGGCTGACGCCACAGCCCGGCTGCGTGGTTGGGATTAGGAAGCCATGAACTGATCGTAACGGGTCTGGTAAATCTGAACCAGCTCGTCGCTGTGCAGGTCGTGGCACTTCTGGATGAACGCATCATAATCAGCGTCGGTGAAGCCGTTAATGATGAAGTTGCACATGGTGCTCTCAATGTGGGAGCGCAGGTCGGTGTTGATCTCGGCATAGCGCTCGTTGGTCTCCTCGTCAAAGGCGACGATGGGCCACATTTCCTTCACAGCCGCGGCACGATAGGAGCCATTGGCCTTCTCGGCACGCTCGATGAAGTAGGGAGCGGAGTTCTTCTTCTTGCGCCACAGATCCTGCAGTTCCCACATCACCGCACGGGAGTAGGGGGTGTACTGGGACACATAGGCCTGGTTCACGGTGTCGCCGTTGGGGGTCTGCGCCAGCTCGGTGAACTGAGCCTTGGTTTCGTCCAGCCACTTCCAAGAGTCGCCCTCATAGCCGAAACGCACGGTCAGCGCGTTTTCGCCGTTGTCGCACCAGTAGTCGATCCACTTAATGGCCGCCACGGGGTCCTTGCAGTCCGCAGTGATGACGAAGCGGTTCTGCGCAACGCCCGCGATGTACACCGCCAGGTTCACCAGCGCGGTGCCGTCCTCGCCCTTGATGGGGTCGATCAGGTCATAGTCGTTGTACTCGGTGTTGTTCTCGTCCAGGTCGAAGGTGGAGAACACGTAGCTCGCGCCGATGCCTTCCTTGGAGCGGGACTTAGCATAGAAGGTGGAGTCGTCCTGCGTGAAGCTTTCGGGATCCATCAAGCCCTCGGCATACAGCATGTGGAAATACTCCAGCGCCTTGCGGAAGCCTTCCTGCTCGGGGGTGAAGATGACCTTGCCATCCTTGATCATGATGTGGGTGGAATCATCCACAACGCCGAAGGGGCCGAAGAAGGAGCCGATCCAGGTGGTGCGGTTGGCCGCATCGGTGGAGCGGAAGGACAGCGGGATCTCGTCAGCCTCGCCATTCTTGTTGGGGTCCTGGGTCTTGAAGGCGCGCAGCACTTCGGTGAACTCATCGATGGTGGTGGGGATTTCCAGACCCAGATTCTTCAGCCAGGTCATGTTCATGCCCAGCACGCCGGCAACCTGCGTGGACAGGCTCTCGTCGATGGCGGGGATGCCGTAGATGTTGCCGTCGGGCGCGGTGATCAGCTTCTTGATGTCAGGGCGCTCTTCCAGCCAATGCTTCAAGTTGACGGTGTGCTCCTCGATCAGATCGTTCAGAGGGATCAGCACGCCTTCCTTGCCGTAGCGGGCAGCGTCGCTCACGGACAGGTCGCCGCCGTACACCACGTCAGGCAGGTCAAAGGAGTTCAGCACCAGCTGAATCTTCTCAGCCCAGCCGGATTCCGGCACCTCTTCCCACTCGATGTGGATGCCGGTCTTTTCCTCGTATTCCTTGAACAGCTTCATGTCGGCATAGCCGTTGGCGAAGTTGGAGGGACGGGGGGCCATGAACTTCAAGGTCAGCGGCTCGTCCACCAGCGGGAAAGTGATCTCACTCTCCGCGAAGGCGGCAGCCGCGCTCGTCAGCACAAAAATGACTGTGAGCAGGGTACACACGATGCGTTTGAACATGGGATGACCTCCTTTTTTATTCTCAGCGCTTGCCTGCGCCGAATTACGCTTGCTTATCCCTTCACCGCGCCCAGCATGACGCCCTTGACGAAGAACTTCTGGGCAAAGGGATACATCATCATGACCGGCAGCGAGGATACCACGATCACGCCGTACTTAATGAGCTCAGCGTACTTGTTGCGCTCGATCATTTCAGCGATCTGACCCTCGGTCACGGCCACCTCGGTCTGACGCGCCTGGATCAGAATCTCACGCAGGACGATCTGCAAGGGATAGTATTCCTGCTTGGAGACGTAGATCAGGGCGTTGAAGTACTGGTTCCAATGGCCCACGCCGTAGTACACCGCCAGCACGGCGATGACCGCCGAGGACAGCGGCACCACGATGGAGCCGAAAAACCGCAGGTCGCTGCATCCGTCCAGCTTAGCCGCCTCCAGCAGCTCGTCGGGAATGCTGGTCTCAAAGAAGGTACGGGCGATAATCAGGTTGTAAACCGACACCGTGCCCAGCAGGATCAGCACCCAGCGGGTGTTGTACAGACCCATCTTGTTGATCTGGATGAACAGTGGAATCAGGCCGCCGGAGAAATACATGGTAAAGATGAAGTAGCGCATCAGACCCTTGCGGCCCACCAAGTCCTTGCGGGACAGGGCATACGCCGCGCAGGTGGTCACGACCACGTCCAGCACCGTACCGCACAGGGTATAGAAAAAGGTGTTGGCATAGCCGCGCCAGATGGTCTGGTCCTGAAAGAGCTTCTGATAGCCCAGCAGCGTCGCGCCCTTGGGCCAGAAGATCACGCCGCCCTTGTTCACCACGTTGGGATCGCTGATGGATGCAATGATGACAAAGTACAGCGGGTAAGCCACGATCAGGCAGATCAGCAGCAGGATGATGAAGTTGACCACATCGAAGACGCGGTCGCCTTTGGTTTTTCTTGTTACCGCCATAATGCTGCCTCCTTTACCACAGACTGCTGCCGCCGATTTTGCGGGTGATGCTGTTCACCGAGAACAGCAGAACAAAGTTGACGACGTTGTTGAACAGGCCGACCGCCGTGGAGTAGCCGTAGTCTGCGTTTTGCAAGCCCTGCTTGTACACGTAGGTCTGAATGGTCTCGGACGCAGCCAGATTCAGGTTGTTCTGCATCAGATACACCTTTTCGAAGCCAACGTTCATCAGCTGGCCGATCTGCAGCACCAACATGATGGTGATGGTAGGCATAATGGTCGGCAGGTCGATGTTCAGAATACGCTGAAGCTTGCTTGCGCCGTCCACGATAGCCGCGTCGTGCAGGTCCTCGCTGACAGAGGAAAGCGCCGCGAAGTAGATCACGGAGTTCCAGCCGACGCTCTGCCACACGCCCGACCACACATACAGGTGCGGGAAACACTCCGCCTGACCGGTGAACAGCACCCGCTCCCCGCCCAGCTTCTCAATGACGGTATTCACCACGCCGGAGTTCACGGAGAACATGACGTTGATCATACCGACCAGCACCACCATGGAAATGAAGTGGGGCGCATAGATCACATTCTGCACGAGCTTTTTGAAGCCCGTCTTCGTGCACTGGTTCAGCAGCAGCGCCAGAATAATGGGAAGCGGGAAACCGACCACCAGCGAGTAGATACTCAGAGACAGCGTGTTTTTAATCAGCTTCCAGCAGTCCGGCGAGCTGAAGAACCGATCAAAGTATTTCCAGCCCACCCACGCGGAACCCCAGTAGCCCTTGCGCGGAGAATAGTTGCGGAAGGCGATCTGGATGCCGTACAACGGTAGGTAATTGAAAATGAAAATATAGATGACCGCAGGGATCAGCAGCAGATACAGCTGCCAGCAGCGTCCCATGCGCCGCCATAGACTGGCTTGCCTGCGTTCCTTCGTGTACGCCTGAACGGATTGCACGCGGGATTCCTCCCCTCTGGAAGCGATAAATCAATAAGATTAGATGGAGCGGGCGGCCTCGACGACCCAGCGGATGCGGTCGTGGTCGATGTGCTCATTCACGGTGCAGTCAGCGCCCAGCAGCAGGCCGCGCTTGCCGAAGGACAGAATCAGGTTGCGGGTGAACTCCTGCACCTCTTCCTTGGTGCCGTTGTGCAGGACGCCCTTGTGGGTCTTGCCTTCCTGATGCAGGCTCTGGAAGCCGCCGAGGCACGCCTTATCGCCGAAGAAGTAACGGCCCTCTTCCAGCGGCAGCTCCTCCACATATACGGCCCAGTTGATGCACTTCACGGGATAATCCTTCCACAGCTCGATCTGGTTCTTCGCACCGGCCCAGCCGCAGCAATGCATGATGTTATACTTGCTGAAGCGGTTCGCGTGCTCCAGCACATACAGGTCGCTGGGAGCGATCATTTCCTTGTACTCGTCCACGGTGAAGCGGCCAACCTCGCCGCCCTGCACGCAGTAGTACACGCCGTCGCAGCCTGCCTCGGTGATGAGCAGCTCCGCCAGCAGGGCGTTGTCCTGCGCGATCACGTCCAGCGCGTGCATCACAGCCAGCTTATCCTCACGGATATCGTGCATCACGCGATCCTCGCCCGCGCCAAAGCGGATGGAGGAGAAGGGCGCAAACACGTTGTAGAACACGGGCATTTCCTTGCCCACCTCTTCCACCAGACGGCGGGCACGCTCCACCTGCTCCTTAATGAAGGGATGATCCTTGCCCAGCGGCTGGAGGTTCTTCCAGTCGGACGCGGTCTTGCAGTCCTCGGGCACGGGATAGGGGAAGTAGCCGTCGCACATGATCTTCAGCATGTCCAGATCACAGTCATGCACGTAGTCCTTGTGCGCCTTCACACAGCCCTCGCCCACCGCCTGTTCACCGGCGAAGTGATACCAGAAACCAACCGGGACGTGGTCAACGGGCTTCTTGTCCAGAGCGTTAAATACACGAGTGCGCTTATCCATGATGAGTTCCTCCTTCAAAATAGTAGATGCTTTGGTTGCTTATTTACAGACCAGCATGTCGAGGATCACGCGATCCGTGTCCAGCATACCGGTATTGCACAGATTTCCGAGGTTATCCACCGAGGCCTCCGGGTCGTGGCCTACAATGCCGTCCAGCGCGGAGGCGTTGCGGTTCTTCATGGCCAGCATCGCGCCGCGGAAGGCGCTGGATACGCCCGTAGCGATCTTCAGCGCACAGCCCGCCTTCGCGCCGTCGCAGATCACGCCGGAAACATCCGCCACCACGTTGTCCACGCAATGACCAATCTGCTGAAGGGTGCCGCCATCCAAATACGTCAGCGCACAGGCCGTGCCGATGGACGCGCCCACGCTGCACGCACACAAGGCGGACAGCTTGCCCAAGTGCTGCTTCACATGGATCGTCACCAGCAGACTGTAAGCCAGCGCCCGGAAGGTATCCTCTTCACTGAGGCCGCGCTTGCGGGCCACGGCGATCACCGGCAGGGTGGCCGTCAGGCCCTGATTGCCGCTGCCGCAGGAGGACATGACCGGCAGGGTGCAGCCGCCCATGCGAGCGTCCGCCGCCGCGCAGGTCACAGCCAGCGCGTAATTCTCCTCGCTGTTGTTCTCCGGCAGGGTTTCATAAATGCTCTGCCCGATGCCCAGACCGTAAGGATGCTCCAAGCCCTCCTGCGAGATCGCGCTGTTCATGTCGATGCACTCCCGCAGGAAGTTCAGCTTTTCCGAAGACACCGAGCGAACAAAATCGTCAATTTCCTTCAAGGACAGCTCCGCACCTCCGCCAGCCGCGCCGCTCTCTTCCGCGCCGTCGCCGGTGCTGATGCATTGACCGTTCTTCTCAATACGGATAATATTCGTATGCGTACCCGCGATGACGGTGCGTGCGCTATGCTCCCCCGCCTCGGCCAGCACGTCAATGTACAGCTTCTGCGGATGATCGCTCAAGCACACCTGCACGCCCTGCGCGTCCACCAGCTTCTGCGCCTGCGCCACGTCCTCATCGGTGATGTTGTGCAGCACCGCAAGACCTGCGCCCGCATCCCCGCAAAGCGCCCCCAGCGCCACGGCAATCGGCAAGCCCACCATATCGGTGCCGGGAATGCCCACACCCATCGCATTCTTCAAAATATTCCGGCTCACGGAGACCATCAGGCGCTCCGGCGTTTCGCCCAGCGTCTGCGCAGCCACCGCCGCTGCATACGCCGCCGCGCCGGGTTCCGTACAGCCGACGGCTGGTCGAATCTGCTCCTGAATGAGCGCAATCAGCTGATCCTGTCTGGAGCTCGTCATAATCGTCCTCCAAATATTTCCTTGATATTTCTGTAATCATATTAGCACGATATTTGTCAGCCGTCAATAACCTACAAAAACTTTTTTCAAAATTATTCAAAATGTACGCAGGCCATCCGCGCCGAAGCACACCCGCTCGCCACAACGCCCAGCCAATCCCCAAAACCAAAAAAAGTGCCCATCTACCCTGAGCACATAAAATGCAGCGAAGTTCGCCGCGTCCCCCACGCCGCATGTCCGCGGCGGCTCTGTCAGCCGCCGCGGACTCAACCAACTAGCAGGAACCCGCGCCCACCTCGCATGGGCATACTGTATGA
>USCW01000048.1 GCA_900553315.1 uncultured Eubacteriales bacterium | reverse complement strand
CTGCGCCGATTGAGGTTGCGGAACTTCTCTCAGAGAAGCCGCCTCCTCCCCAGAATCTCCCCTCGTATTCTCCCCTCGTATTCTCCCCCGGAGTTCCCTACCTCCCCAAGCTCTCTCGTTCTATGAGCTGCCATGGGAGGACGGCGCTTTCTTCTGGAGCGCCGGAAATCATGTGAAGGAGCTTTTGGGCGGCTAACGCGCCGAAATCGTCCTTGGGATGGTTCAGCGTCGTTAGGGCTGGGTGCGCTAGACCCGCAAAAGCGCTGTTGTCAAAGCTGATGATCGCCACGTCTCGCGGCACCTTGCAGCCGCGTTCGCGCAGAGCCGCGCAAAGGCTCAGCGCCACCTCATCATTGTAGCATACGATCGCGTCCGGGCCGTCTGGCTGCTGAATGCTGTCCAGCAGACGCAACCCATCCGCCTCCTGAAACAAACTGTGCCGGCTCTCCGTGCCAAACCAGCAGATACGGTCGTCCGGGAAGTCCTGCCCTGCTTGCAGCAGCATCTCACTCACGCCGCGAAAACGCTCGTGCCCCTGCACATCGTCGCGCTTGAACACGCCGCCGATGCGCTGAAACCCCTTGTCCAGCAGCGTCCGCGCCGCCAGGATACCGCCGTTATAGTCATCCATCACAACCTGCACGCTGCTGTTCATCTGCGCATATCTGCCGTTGATGAACACCACGGGGATATTCTTCTCCCGCAGAGCTTGATAAAAAGGAATATTCGGGTTAGGCAGGGCCGTTTTTGTGCCCTCGATAATCAAGCCGTCCACCGAGGAATCCAGCGCACGCTGCAAGATCGCCCGCTCATGATCCACCCGGTTGTACGTGGCGGATAGATTCATAATGCATCCGTTCGCCGACAGCACCGACTCAATGCCGCGCACGATGGATGGAAAAATATAGTCCGTGATGTACGTGGTCACAACGCCCACGGTGAGCGTTTCGCCGTGGCGGCGGGGGCCGTGCTTGACATAGGTTCCGCTGCCGCGGCGGCGGACGACCAATCCGTCGTCCTCTAGCATGGCAATCGCCTGACGCACCGTCTGACGACTGACGCCGAAGCGACCCTTCAGCTCCTCCTCGGTCATGAGCAACTGGCCTTCGCCGAATACGCCTTCGGCGATCTCGCGGCGCAGGGTCGCCGCCACCGTTTGATATTTAGGTTGTCCAGGCATGGGAGCCAACTCCTTCTATGATGGCTTTGTCTGCATCAATCATAACAAAAAAAGCCGAAAAGCGCAAGCCTTTCGGCTAAAAATGTACGGACATTATATATGCTGATCCAGCCATGCGATCAGGTCTTGGTAGACCTCCGTGCGGTTGATTTCGTTGAACATTTCATGCCGTCCGCCGGGGTAGAGCTTTACGGTCACGTCGCGGAGCCCCGCTGCGCGGAACTGATCGGCGACCTTAGGAATGCCGGAGCCCAGTGAGCCCACCGGGTCGCTGTCGCCGCCGAAGAAATAGACGGGCAGCTCCTTCGGCATCTTCTTGAGCGTATCCATATTGCGCAGCCGATCCAGACCGCGGAACAATTCGCGGTATCCGCTGGCGGTGAACAGGAACCCGCAATAGGGATCAGCGATATACTTATCCACCTCGGCGTTATCCCGGCAGAGCCAATCGAAATTCGTGCGGTTAGGCCGGAAGGGCTTATTGGAGGAGCTGAAGGCCAGCTTATCCACCAGCGGCGCCGGCTTTTGCGCCTGTCCCAAGGCGCAGAGGATATTCGTCAGCGCGATGCCCGCCTTGACCTGTCCTGTGCCGAACCAGCCCGTACCGGACAGTACAGCCCCTCGCAGACCCTCGCCGTGCTCGGTCAGATAGCACCGGGTCAAAAAAGAGCCCATGCTATGCCCCAGAATGAAATACGGCACGCCTGGGTATGCCTTTTCTGTTTCCGTGCGCAGACGATGAATGTCCTCCAGCAGACGATTCCAGCCATCCTCATCGGCAAAATATCCCTGAATTGTCGCCTTGGGTCCATGCCCCAGATGTGTATGTCCCACGACCAGATACCCCGCATCGCACAGCGCCCGCGCAGGCGCGTCGTAGCGGTCGATATGCTCCGCCATGCCATGCACCATCTGGACGATTGCTTTCGGTGCACCCTCCGGCATCCAAACCCGCTTATCCAGCTCCTGTCCCGTCGAGGACGCAAACGTCCCCTTCTCCATCTGACTCAAAAGACCACCTCCTGATGCCTTAGTATACCATGAAAGCAGGGGGAACGAAAGAGGGATGTGAGGGAGACGCACGGTCGCGGCATCCTATCCAAGTGCACTTATGTTCTGCCGGTGGGCGAGGTGTATTTGAGGAGGATCGGCAAAAGTCGCTGGCGATGGGCATGAACACGCACCTTTCGAAGCCCCTTCAGCCGGAGGAGATGTGCGCGGCCATTCATGCCTTTGTGGTCAAACGTGCAGGAAACACATAAGGTTATGCACTTAGCGTATCATGAAAGTGGCGATGCCGCTTTTATGAGCCTGCATTTTTCTCTATCAGCAAGGTTGACGGCCGTGAAAAATGAAATAAAGAATCGCATTACAAGAGATGTATCATGCGCCAGACTGGCCAGATGGACAACAGCTGCGCGCTGCACAATGCTGTTCTGGTGCGAAAGCTTGATGCAGTAAAACCAAAAAGGAGGGACTGTCAATCCTCCTTCAAAGTTGCAGGCAAACCCTGCCAACGAATTGACAAATCCCTCTATTACAAGTATATTCACTTTCCTTGCAAATTGCAATACAAAATTTACTGACAAAGGCACTTCCGCAAAATTTTTCCTCTGCAACGTTGACCAAAACATGGACAAAGATTATTTTCGGTTAAAGTCGGTCGATACGATTGCAGTCTGCGCCCCGGAAAGCTTTTCTGGGACGTTGTTTTTATGTAAAGCCCAGCAGCAGCCCCACGCACCGCACCGCGAAGGCCGTCACCCACGCGATACCGCATTGCAGCAGGGCGACGCACACCGCAGAGCGGACGCTGCCAAGCTCCCGCCGCACCGTGGCGACCGCCGCCGCGCAGGGAGTATACAGCAGCGTAAACACAAGAAACACCAGCGCCGTGAAGGGCGTGAACAGCGTGCTCAGCCGGGAGACGTCGCCGCCGAGCAGCAGCGTCATGGTGGAAACGACGCTTTCCTTGGCGGTGAGCCCCGCAATCAGAGCGGTGGATACCCGCCAGTCCCCAAAGCCCAGCGGTGTGAAAAGCGGTGCAAACATTCCGCCCAATGCCGCCAGCAGACTTTCCTCCGGGGAGGCTGCACGCTGGAAATGCGCGTCGAAGGTTTGCAAAAACCAAATGCAGACGGACGCAAGCAGAATGAGCGTAAAGGCCTTTTGCAGAAAGCCCTGCGCCTTGTCTCCAATCAGCCGCAGTACGCTTTTCAGGCTCGGCAGACGATAGGTCGGAAGCTCCATCACGAAAGGAACAGCCTCGCCCTTGAACCATGTGCGCCGCAGAAGTGCCGCATACAAGCAGCCGCAGAGAACGCCCAGACCGTACAGCCCCGCCGTGAGGGGCACACGATACGGCACGGGAAAGAATGCGCCGACCAGCAGGGCATAAATGGGCAGCTTGGCGGAGCAGCTCATGAAGGGGAGCAGCAGAAGGGTCATACGGCGATCCCGTTCGCTGGACAGGGTGCGGGTCGCCATAATGGCGGGCACGGAACAGCCGAAGCCCATCAGCAGCGGAACGAAGCTGCGGCCCGAAAGCCCCAGCCCGCGCAGAGGACGATCCATAATGAACGCCACCCGCGCCATGTAGCCCGTGTCCTCCAAAATGGAAAGGAACAGAAACAGCGTCACGATTGTCGGCAGAAAGGCCAGCACGCTGCCCACACCGCCGGCCATGCCGTCAATCAGCAGCGAATGCAGCACCGCATGTACGCCCGCATGGGTCAGCGCACGATCCAGCAGACCAATTCCCCCGGCCACCAGCGCCTCCATGCCATGGGACAGCCACGCGCCGATCCCGCCAAAGGTCATGGCGAAAGTGAACGTCATGATACCAAGAAAGCAAGGCAGAGCCGTGTATCTGCCGGTCAACCAGCGGTCGATCTGGCGGCTGCGGCGATGCTCCCGGCTTTCCCGCGGCTGCACCACCGCCCGTCGGCAGAGCTGCTCCAGAAAGTCGAAGCGTGCGCTGGCCTGTACCGCCTCGAGATCCAGCCCGGAGGCCTGTTCCTCTGCGGAAAAATCAAGGGGTGCGGAAACGCGGCGCTCCCGGGTGACGCGAAGCGTCTGCGCCACCAGCGCGTCGATGCCTTCATGCTTGGCGGCGGAGATGGGTACCACGGGGATGCCGAGGGCGCTTTCCAGCGCATGAAGGTCGACAGCGCCGCCATTAGCGCGTACCTCGTCCATCATGTTCAACGCCAGCACCATGGGGATACCCAGCGCCAGCAGCTGGACCGTTAGATAGAGATTGCGCGTTAGGTTTGTCGCGTCCACGATGTTGATGATACCATCAGGTCGTTCATCCCTTAAAAACGCACTGGCAACACGCTCCTCCCCAGAATATGGAAAGAGAGAATACAGACCCGGCAAGTCGGTGATCGTGACTTCAGGATAACTGCGGATGCAGCCGTCCCGACGCTCCACAGTCACGCCGGGGAAGTTTCCAACGTGCTGGTTCGCGCCTGTCAGCTGATTGAACAGCGTGGTTTTGCCGCAGTTTTGATTGCCGATGAGCGCAAGGTGCAGCGGTGCGCCCTCCGGGAGAGGTTCGCCGCCGGGCTCGGGTATGCGCCGTTTAGGAAGGACAAGAGCTCCCCTATCGTTACAGGTTTGCGGCGGTCCGAGGACAATGCCGCGTGCGTCGTCCAGACGCAGCGTTAGCGTATAGCCCCGCACCGTCAGCTGGATGGGATCGCCCAAGGGCGCGGCCTTTTGCAGCATAATCTCTGCGCCGGGAGTCAGGCCCATTTCCAGCAGATGACGGCGGCGCGCGCCGCTCCCGCCCACGGCAAGCACGGCTGCCCGCTGTCCCGGCCGCAGTTGATCCAGCGTCATGGCGTTCAGTCTCCTTTTCTGCGCGTGCGAAAAATATCGAAAAGGCGCGCATTCCCGCAAGTTCGTCTCTCGAAAATGTATGAAGCACAGCATGAAAAATGAAGCGCAGAAAAGAATTTTTATGCTCACGTTCCTTTTTCGCGCAGGACAAGTTGTCATACCGTCAAGCTTCTTGACGAAAATGAAAAATTGACGTATGCTGATAGGGAAAAAGAGTTAGATGTTCTTTGGATGTTGAACGTCTGGGGGCGGCTGACGCATGAAACGAACGACGATCACAGCCCCGGAAAGGGGCAAGAGCATACGACGCCTGCTGCTTGTGTGGCTGGCGATATTTGTTGTGGCCGTGGCGGCGGTATGCGAGGGGATCGTCTGGCCCCAAGCCAGCGGCGACAAGGTTGCCAGCAAGGGCGGCACCGAAATAGATTACAGCCATGCCGAGGACGGCTATATCATGATCCGGCAGAAAGCCGGAAGCAAACGCTATAAGCTTCGTATTGAAAAGGATGCTCAAACCTACACTTACGACCTGAACAGCGACGGCGCATGGGAGGTCTTCCCCCTGCAGTTAGGCACGGGCTCCTATGCGGTGAAGGTATTCAAGCAAGCCAGCGGGAATAAATATTCCTCAGTCTCCAGCCAGAAAATCAAGGTCAGCGCCTTCAACGACGAAAACGCCTGCTTTCTGTGCCCGAATCAGTACGTTTCCTACAACGAGAAAAGCGAACTGGTGAGTATATCACAGGAGCTGTGCGCCGAGATAACGGACGACGCGGACAAGATTCGCGCCATCCGGGACTGGATCAAGAGCAACGTAAATTACGACTATGTGCTGGCGCTGTCGTTGCAGAGCGGTTATCTGCCGGAGCTGGACAACGTGATCTCTAAAAAAATGGGCATCTGCTTCGATTATGCCAGCCTCGCGGCGGCCATGCTTCGGGTGCAGGGCGTGCCCACAAAGCTGGTGATCGGCTATGCCGACAGCAGCTACCACTCGTGGAACGAGGTCTACGTGAACGGTCAATGGATGCGGCTGGACATCACGGCGCAGGTAACGAACATGAACGTGAAATCCTACACCACCGAACGAATATATTGAGGATGAGGTGACAGCGCATGGAGAGCAAGCGGGCAAAAATGACACCCTCAGAGGTCAGCCTGTTCTGCCAGCAGGTGGAGCTGCTTTTACAGGCAGGTATCCCGCTGTATGAGGGGATGCGTTCTCTGGCAGAGAATTATCAGGACACGCCGTACCACGTGGAGCTGACGGTGCTGGCGGACAAGGTGGACGAGACTGGCTCCCTCTACGAAGGGATGAAGGATTCGCCGATGATCCCGCTCTATGCCCGAGAGATGATCCGTCTGGGCGAAAAGACCGGCGAATTGGAGCAGGTCTGCCACGGTCTGTCCGGCTACTATGCCCGGGAGGAAAATATCCGAAAGGCAGTCCGCAACGCCGTGACCTATCCGCTGGTGCTGATGGTCATGATGGCCTGTGTCATTGCGGTGCTGATGCTGCGGGTACTGCCGGTGTTCCATCAGGTACTGGGAGAGCTGGGCGAGGTGGCGCAGACGCAGAACTCCACGCTGGTGAATCTCGGCATGGGGCTGGGCTACGGCGTGCTGATCTTGCTGGGCGCAGCCATGGTGTTTGTGCTGGCGCTGCTGATCTGGTATCGCGCCGATCGTGCGAAGGCGGAACGGTTTATTGGGCGCATGTTCCCGCCCATTCGCCGTCTGCGCGCCATGATGACCGCCAGCCGCTTTGCGGGGATCATGGAAATGATGCTCCGCAGCGGCTTCCCGCTGGAGGAGAGCATGGAGCTGCTGGACAGCGTGTTCACCGACGAGGATTCCCACGCCAAGATCGACGTATGCCGCAAGGCACTGGACGAGGGCGTGCCCTTCCCGGAGGCGGTGGAGCAGGCGAATATCTTCGACCCGTTGTATGGCCGGATGATCCGTCTGGGCTTTGCCGCGGGCAAGACCGACACGGTCATGGATAAGCTCAGCGAGGTCTACGAGGCCGACATGGACGAGCGCATCGGCCACTTGGTCAGCCTCATCGAGCCCACGCTGGTGACGGTGCTGTCGCTGATTATCGGAGCCATTCTGCTGGCGGTGATGCTGCCCATGGTGAGCATCCTGACCACCATCGCGTAAACGGCCCAAGCGGCGGAAGGGAGGCGAACCATGCGCGGCGTGCTGAAGCAACTGAAACATTACCGGGGGTGGATCGTCACCCTTTGCATCTTTGCCCTTTTGCTGGGCTTTACCATGCGGCACGTGGGCAGCGTGGAGCAGAAGACCCTGCTCCAGCGGCAGGAGAACGTGCGCAGCGCGGTTCTTCGTGCGGCGGTCGCCTGCTACAGCGTGGAGGGCGTGTATCCCGATAACGTGGAATATTTGGTGGAGCATTATGGCCTGCGGTATGATACGGAGACGTTTATTCTGCAATACGACGCCTTTGCGGAAAACATTCTGCCGGACATCCGCGTGCTGGTAAGGGGGGCGGAATGATGACGACAAAGCGTTGGACACCCCGCAACCACGCGGTCAGCGGGCTGTTTGTGTTCGTGCTGCTGGTAGTATTCGCCCTGCTGTGCCTGACCACGGTGTTTCTCAGCGTGCGCAGTTATATGGGCGTGACACAGGACGTGAGCGCCTATGCGGAGGAGCGGGTGCTGACGGGCTATCTGCGTGGCAAGGTGCGTGCCGCCGATACGGCAGGAGCGGTCTCTCTGCGGCAGGAGGACACGGGCACGGTGCTGTGTCTGCGGCATGAGGACTGGGAAACGCGCATTTTCGCCTATGACGGAAATCTGATGGAACAGTTGTGCGACCCAGCGGAGGAATTTGACCCGGAGCTTGGCGAACGCATTGCCGACGCGGCGGCGCTGGACGGCGTATTGAAGGGCTGTCAGCTGACGCTTCGGCTGACAGAGCGCAGCGGCGAAGTCTTTCGCATGACGCTGGCGCTGCGCAGCGGGGAGGTGAGCCCGTGAAGACGGATCGGGGCTATCAGGGAAACGTGCTGTTAGTAGAGCTGATTGTGGTGGTGCTGTTCTTCTCGCTGGCAGCCACGATCTCCCTGAGCGTGTTTGCGAAGGCGCGTGTCGTGACGGAGGAAGCCGGGACGCTGGCACGAGCCAGCGAGACCCTGAGCGACTTAGCGGAAACGCTTTCTCTGCGCGAGGACGCGGTGAACTGTTTACAGGAAGCGGGCTTCACCGCGCAGGGCGGCGCATGGGTGTATGAAGCGGATCGTGTGACCTATCATGCGGAGGTTCGCACAGAGGAAACGGACGCGGGCGTTCGCACGCGGGTAACGCTTTGCGCAGAGAGCGCCTCCGGCGAGACGCTGACCACCCTTTCGGCGGGCGGCTATTTTGAAGGGGGGACGCAGCGATGAGCAGAAGCGGCGGAACCTACCGCATCGGAACCGGGGCCACCTCCTTGTTGATGATTCTGGTGATCCTATGCTTGACGGCGCTGAGCGTCGTCAGCTATACATCGGCCCATTCGGAGCTTTCCATTACCCGTCGGGCGGCGAAAGTGCAGGAAGCGGTATACGCCGCCACGGCGGAGGGCTATGACCGCTTGGCGGAGCTGGACGCGGCGCTATATGCGGTGGATGCGACGGAGGAAGCCTATACACAGGCAGCAGCGGAGCTTGGCTGGGAGGCGGCGGAGGACGGCTGGCAGCTCCTACTTCCAGTCACAGAAAAGCTGGAGCTGACCCTGCGCGTGCGGCTCACGCCGGGTACGGAAACACGGATGGAGATTGTCAGCTTTGCGACCGCACCCCTTGCGGCGGAAACGGAGGAAATTTTTTGATCTCATTGGACAAGATTCTCAGCAAGATCATGGAGGAGAGCGGCTCGGACATTTATATTCTCCCCGGCACGCCGGTGAAGGCGAAGGTACGCGGCACGCTGAAATGCTTGGAGGATGAAAAATGCAGCGTGCAGGATTGCACGGAGCTGATCCGCAAAATTTATGCGCTGGCAGACAACCGCTCCATAGATAAGCTGAAAAGCGTGGGAGACGATGATTTCTCCTTTTCGCTGGCTTCGGTGGGGCGCTTTCGGTGCAGCGCGTACCGTCAGCGGGGCTCCTATGGGGCGGTGCTGCGGGCGGTGCCCTTCGGCATTCCTGACGCGGACAAGCTGGGGATTCCCAAGACGGTGATGGATTTATTCAGCCTGAAGCGGGGCATGGTCTTAGTGACGGGCCCGGCGGGCAGCGGCAAGTCCACGACGCTGGCGTGCTTGATCGACCGCATTAACCGCGAGCGGGCGGGGCACATTATTACGATCGAGGATCCCATTGAATATCTGCATCCGCACCAGCGCTGTCTGGTATCTCAGCGCGAGGTGAGGACCGACACGTTGAGCTTTGCGGACGCGCTGCGTGCGTCCCTGCGGCAAGCGCCGGATGTGATTCTGCTGGGAGAAATGCGGGATTTTGAGACGATCTCCACGGCAATGACAGCGGCGGAGACGGGACATTTGCTGCTCAGCACCCTGCACACGGTGGGTGCGGCGAAAACGATCGACCGTATTGTGGACGTATTTCCCGCGAATCAGCAGCAGCAGGTGCGGGTACAGCTGTCGATGGTATTACAGGCGGTGGTATCGCAGCAGCTGATCCCATGTGTGGATGGTTCGCTGGCGCCGGCCTTTGAGATTATGCGGGTCGATCCGGCGATTGCGAGTGTGATCCGCGACGGCAAGGTACACCAATTAGACAACATGATTTATGCCGGCAGCACAAGCGGGATGCAGACCATGGACGGCGATCTTCTCCGTCTCTACAGCGAGGGTCGCATCTCCCGCGAAAACGCCCTGCTTTACTGCGTCAACCCCGAAACCATGAGCAGAAAGATACGATGAAGGATTTGCGAGGGAGGGGCCTTTTCTGAAGAAAAGGCCCCTC
>USCW01000047.1 GCA_900553315.1 uncultured Eubacteriales bacterium | reverse complement strand
CCCCCCAGACCCCTCTCTCCCGAAGAGCGGCTGGCGTTTGGGTTGGGACGTTTCTTCAAGCTTGGTTCCGCCTGTGAGGTGGGAGGCCTACTGCTTGGTTATGGTCACGGCGGCTGACAGAGCCGCCGCGACCTTGCGCTGTTGGAGGACGGTAGTGGCGCCCTCTTATTCCTTTTCCAGTCGCATTTCAACGTCCGGATCGCGCATAACAAGCATCCCGTCCTCCAACGAAAGGGTCGTTCCTTCGTCCTCCACCGTCAGCACGCCCGCGATCATGACACAGCGCACCTCATCCTTTTCGCCGTTGCTGTTGCGCTCCATCAAACCATCCTCATGAATGGTAAAGACCGCGAACATACCTACATCGACCAGTTGAAAGACCATCTCCCCGTTGCCGATGCTCACGCCGTGCCATGTGCCCACATAATCCTCAGGCACCGTTGTAGACTGCGCGGTCTCTGGCGTTTCGCAGACGATCTCGCAGTTCAGGCCTTGCCCGGCTACGTTTTCCTGCAATAGCCACGCATACGTTTCGGGGCATTCCCCCTCCACGACGATCTGGCTCAAGCTGGTACAGCCCGCGAAAACGTCTGCAGCGAAGATAGCGATCCGTGCATCCTCTATCTTCAAATGAATCTCTTGCAGCGCCTCACATCCGTCGAAGGCCTTTGCGTAAATCTTTTGCAGGGTGGCAGGAAACTCCGCCCGCGTCAGGGACGCGCAATGGCTGAACGCCGCCTCTTCCACGGTTTCCAACCCCTCGGGCAGTATGATACCAATCAATGTTTCGTTTTCCGCAAAGACGCTGGGGCCGATGCTTTTCACCGTCGCACCGTCAATCTCGGCTGGAATCGCCAGATAGGCCGCCATGCCATGGTAGGCCGTGATCGTCCCGGTTTCCGCATTGAAATCCACGTCTGCATCGTTCCAACTGTAAGTATCTACCTGTTCGGCCAGCGAAAAAACGCCGGGAATCAGCAGCAGCGCCAGCATCAGCAGGTACAAGATTCTTTTCATCCTATCCTCCCCGTCTGCCTTCCAAGTGTGGAAGAGCTTCGCATTGTCCTAATCGTATCATTTGCTTTTCGGCTCGTCAAGAATGGAGAAAACCTAGGGCAATACCGCACAAATGAGTTGGTGCGATGGCGAATGCATTTTTTGTCAGATGCGATTGCAGAAATCGAAGGTTTACTGGAGGTAAATCGAGATTTCTGCAAGAAGCAGATGGCAGAAAAGGCATCGCCAGCGCTGCCGACGAATTGTGCGGTATTGCCCTAGACAGCAAAAAATCCGAATCACATTTCCGATAAGAAACATGATTCGGATAACTCTGTGCAGCAGATAAAACCAAATCCGTACCAAAAGCGCCTGCTTCCGTGACTTACCCTTCGATGGCTTTTACACGTTGGTCATCGGAAGAATAGCCAGTACACCTGCCAGCCTATATGATGGGCGAGTATAGCAAACTGGAATTTGGATTATAAAGGTCTTTGCAAATACACCATATCTACCAACTGTATCCCACTTTCATAGATTGGGTGGTCGTAATTATCTGTAAAAAAATTGGGTATGATGTGTGAACGAACAAAACCACACTTTTCATAGAACGGGATTGAAAGCGGACTATCTCCTGTTCCCACTTGCAGAATTGAGTATTGTTCCCTGTAATGATTCATAATAAACTCAATTAAGGCTCTTGCATAGCCTTTGCCTTGATATTCTGGAACTGTAGCAATATTCTTGATTTCAAGTATGTTATTTCCTTCATCGGTTATGACACACTCGCACTTTACCCCATTGTCATCAAGTACATACATCTTGCCTTTATCAAGATAACGGTCAACCATATTTTCCTGTTCATCTGCTAATAGGAGCAAATCCAGATATTGTTTTTTATTCTCTCTAACTTCAACAATTTTCATGAAACACACCTACAAATTTCAATTTGTCGAGCCCAGTATACCATATCCCTCAATAAAAGAATATCCCTATATGAAGAATGTAACTGTTTTGTTGTATACTTGTTTCGCAAGGCTTCTAAGGAACCTTAGCCCCTTGCACACTGACCTTGCTTGCAAGGCCTGGTGGGTTATACCTTTACGACGGAAAGATAAGAAAAATCCGAACCAATTTCCAATTTGGAAGACTTGGTTCAGATTATACTGGTTTGGTGCGGGAAACAGGACTTGTATTGCCCGATTGCTCTTAAAATCATGAAAAATAGTGCATTTTCAATCAATTTGGTATAACTTTATTACCGTAATTTACATCGTTGTATACCCAAATAGAATGGTGTGTAATTACGGTTTGGGTATGATCAGGTGAAGATTCTGCGGTATTTCGTATCAAATACCCAAATCAGAAACGGTTTGGGTAAGAGACAAAAACGACTGACTTTCATAAGGAAGATCTCACCATGAAGCAGAAGCTTCCCATCGAAATGACAGAAAACGGTATGCCCTTTGAGGACATGGCGCTGTACCGTGCGATTCCCGGAGCCACCGTTATGGACGTCACCGACGCGGCCACGCTGGAAGACGTGCTGAAGCAGTCGGTGAACCGCTCGGGGGTAAAGTATATCCGTGTGGGCCGCAAAAACAACGCCAGGATGTATGCGGAGGGAAGTCGTTTTGAGATTGGCCGGGCGATTGAACTCCGCGCCGACACAGACGTGACCCTGATCGCCTGCGGCGTCATGGTGCACGAGGCCATGCAAGCGGCGAACGCATTGGCGCAGATGGGGATTGATGCGGGCGTGGTCGATATGTTCACAGTCAAGCCCCTGGACGAGGAAACGGTGGAACGCTGCGCCAGAGAAACGGGCGCGATTGTGACCTGTGAAAATCACAATCGGATCGGCGGTCTTACAGACGCCGTCGCTCAAACGCTTGCCCTGCGTTGTCCTGTTCCTTTGGAGCATGTGGCGGTAGAAGACGAATTTGGCGAGGTAGGCCCTCAGGACTATCTACAAAAGCGCTTTGGCCTGACGGCAGATCACATTATTCACAAAGCCAGAAAGGTTCTATCCCGCAAGAGATAAGGTATGACAGCGCGAGGCGCTCCGCAAAGGGCGTACCCGCGGGCAAGCGATAGCGCAGGCCGTGGGCGAACGAGGCGAAGGCGGGGCGGGAAAGATATTTTTGCCGTTCCGAAGGCCTGACGCAAAGCGGAGGGCTGAAGGGGAGAGGACAGTGCGGAGCACTCCGCGGCCTCGGAACGCCGGGCGCGCCTTTGGCGCGAACGGTGCGAAGGCGCGCGTCGCCAAAAATGATTGAAAATGAGAGGGCCGCGGCCCTCTCAAACTTTCCCCATGGAGCTTTTTGACAGGCTGCGTCGCTTCTGAAGAAACGATGGTTATTCTTTCCTGTCTCGCCATTCCTCTTTATCGCTCATGAAAACAGCTTCTAAAGTCTGAAATCCTCAAAAAATCCAAAAACGTCCTGCAACAACGTCACGCATATTTCAAAAAACAGATTTATAAATTGATCGCGGGATACGCCAGCCCCTGTTTCGTCATGCGTTCCAGCAGCGCCAGCCGCTCGTTGAACCGCTCCGCTGCCAACGCGATCTCGCAAGGCGTGGGGTGATCCTTCATCAGTTCCCAGCGCGCCTCGTTCTCGGGCGAGGCGCTGTGCGGGCCGGTAGAACCCATGCTGCGGAACCGGTCGATCATCGCCTGTGAGATCGTGCCGTTGCAGACATAGCCGCCCAGCAGCACGTTCTTTTCCTTCACAAGCGCCGCGCCGTTCGCCAGCGACTGATACGCATGGCTGGAATCCGCCCAGTAGGCCAGCGTGCAGAATACGCCAACCTTCTTGCCCTCCACCTTTTCCATAAACGCCTTCATCTGCGTGTTGGGGCCGCCCTGGTCTACCCAGTAACCTATCAGCACAATATCCCCGTCCAGTGCGGGATCGCCCTGGGCCAGATCGTGCAGGGACTTGTCCTGCACCTGCAGCGCGTTGTAAATGCCCTCCGCCACCCGACGGGTGCAGCCGGAAAGGCTGGAATAAATTACTTGTACCTTCATGATGTATGCCTCCTTATCGCAGCGTCTCTAAATAAACTTCCACAGCTTCCAGGATAAAATCCGCACCGCGCGGTCCCATGAAGGGCAGATGCGTGGCGATTTGCGCACCGTCCACCAGCGGCATGCTGACCCGCAGGAAGGTGTTGTCCTTCGCCAGCAGGCGCTTCGAAACATCGTCCGCCAGCACCAGCGTGTGGTGCAGCGCCTGCATGGCTGCTATGCGATCCTTTTCCTCCGGCAGATAGCGAACCGAAGGATCGGCAGCCTCATAGAGCCGCAGACTGTGACGGCTGATCTTCGCCACCACAGGGAAGCCCAGTTCGTCCATAAAGCTGCTCATGCCCGTGACCATGGGCGCATCGCCAAAGAGGGCGACCTGCGGCTTGTTGACCTTGAGCATCATGCCGTACATGCGATACTGCATGACCTCCATGGCACGCTTTTTCAGAGCGGCGCGCAGGGCGGGGGAGACCACGCGCCCAATTTGCTGCCCGATTTTTTCCAGCCAGGCCAGCGTCCCGGCATAGCCGTAGGGCGCACCCAGCAGGAAGGGCGTGCCGCACTTCTGGGTCAGGATACGGGCGGCAGGAACGGCTTCCTCCCGCAGCACCAAATTGATCTCGGCACAGCCCATCTGCTGGATCTTCTTCACACTGGTGTCCAGACACAGGCAGGCGTTCAGCTCCATGCCGAAGGCCTCCCGCATCAGGCGCTCGATCTCCCGCACATCGCTTTCCATCCGGAAGGAGCCGGCGGACGCGCCAAGGATGTTGTACGTTCCGGCCTTGCGGGGAACGTTCGCTTCGGCAACGTCCTGCGCCAGCAGGCGATAGGCCGCCTGAATGCCCACGCTGTAGTCGCCCCGAAAGCCGCCCTGCTCAAAGGCGATCAGACGGGCGTTGACCTTCTCCTGCATGTAGGCGCAAACGCCTTGCAGGTCGGTGCCGATGACTGCCGATACCGAGGAGGCCACCACGAAGATCACCCGCGGATGATACCCCTGATCCACCTCCACCAGCGCCTTTTCCAGCCGGGAGACGTCGCCCATCACCACGTCGTCCTCACTCATGTGGGTGGTGAACAGACGGTTCTGCTGATCCACGCCCAGCTCGCCGAACAGGCTCATGCTGAAATGCGTGGTGCCGGCGGGGCCGTATTCCACAATTACGCTGTCTCCGATGGCCAGCAGGCTCCACAAAATGCCCATGCGATCCGAAGGCGTGGGCAGATAACGACAAAGACCCATTAGTCCGCGCCTCCCTTCCGCAAAGCCCGCGCTTCCTGCGCGGCGGTCATCAGTGCCTGTACGGCATAGCCGGTGACCTCAAAGCCCAGCATGCTGCTGGCCCCGTCTGTACGCACCAGAGCAATGCCCTTCTGGCGCAGGCGGTTGGCATATTCATGGCCCAGATACAGCATGGGGTGCAGCACGTCGTACACATATTGCAGAGGGGCGATGTTCGCCGTTTTGGTAACGTAAGGGTCGCACTTGGCGAGGATTGCTGCCTTGTCTGCCGCATCCTCAAGGGTAAGGGCGGAGGTTTGCAGCACCAGCGGCACCATGCCCATGTCCACCATAAAGCGGTTGAACTCAAAGGTGCGGAAGGGCGTGTTGCCATAGATGTAGGTCACGCCCGTCAGCGCCGCCGTTCCTTTCGCCTGCATATCCCGCGCCTGCTGCTCCAGCGCAGCAAGCTCTGCAGGCAGCGGCAGCTCCAGCGCCTGGAACAGCTGAGCGTAGCAGGCAGCGATGCGCTCCGGCGCGGAAAAACGGTCAAAGAATACATAGGGGATGTCGAAGTTCGTCTGCATTTTCTGGGCAAGGGGCAGGGCGATCTCATTGACCACAATGTTTACCTTGGCAGCGGCAGCGCGCTTCACATCCGCCACGGTGCAGCCGCAGGGCAATTGCAGGCCGATCTTTACCCCGGCCCGCTGCAATATGCCGCTCAGCTCCGTGTCCTCAAAGCTGCCCATGCGCTGCCCCAGCAGATTGACGCTGCCGTCGCAGGGCAGCTTGCCCATCAGGGAGAAGCAGGCGGTGATGGTGCGCTCCAAGCCGGGCAGGTGATTCTCGCACTTGAAATGCTCCGTGTGTACCGCCATCACCGGGATGCCGTAGCGCTCGGTCAGCGCATCTGCCGCCGCGTCCATGTCGTCGCCGATGATCTCCACCACGCAGGTGGTCACCAGAAACACCGCCTGGGGGTGATATTCCGCCATGACCTCGCCAAAGGCGGCCTCGACCTTTTTCAGGCAGCCGAAGGTCACATCGTGTCCGTCCAGCACCACCGATACGCAGCGCCCGCCCAGCCCGCCGAAATCGTCGGAGTGCAGGGTCATGTGCTTGGTATAATAGGCGCACTCGTCCGTGCCGATGATGATGATCAGGCTGTCCCGAATGCCGCGCACCGCCATGGCAGCGCCCATCAGAGGGCAGTGCGTGCCGGGAAACATGGCGTTGGTCAGCGGCGCGACCTGTTTCATGCTCTCTACCTGACTGAGCGGCTTCATCCGCCCGATCAGTTCTTTTCCGTCCATCATGTCAAGCGTTCCTTTCCGTATGTTCCTGTGTGCCGCCGCGTTCAGGAGATCTCCCGATACGCGATCAGCGGTTTTTCCCGTTCGGGGATGGTGATGATGTCGCAGTCCACGTCATAGACATCCCGCATCATGCGGGCGGTGATGACGTCCTCCGGGCGGCCCTCGTCATATTTCTGTCCGTCCTTGATGACGACCACCCAGTCGCTGACCTCCATGGCGTGGCTCAGGTCATGCAGCACCATGACCACGCCGATGCCGCTTTCCCGGTTCAGCTTTTTGACCAGCCGCATCATTTCCTGCTGATGGGCAATGTCCAGGTAGGTGGTCGGCTCGTCCAGAAACAGAATTTCCGGCTGCTGGGTCAGCACGGTGGCGATCCAGACTCGCTGGCTTTCGCCGCCGGAGCATTCGTTGATGGACTTCTCCCGCAGGCTCCACACGCCCGTGGCCTTCATGGCCCAGTCGATGATCTTCTGATCCTCGTCGTTGCAGCGCTCATACCACTTCTGGTAGGGCATGCGTCCGTAGCTAACCAGCTCCTTGACCTGAAAATCCGGGGGCGCGGAGTGGATCTGCGGCAGTACGCCGATGTGCCGCGCCAGCTCCTTGGCGCTGAAATCCCGCAGGCTGCGCGCATCCAGATAGATTGCGCCCCGGCGATAATTCAGCAGCCGGGTGAGGGCCTTCAACACCGTGGACTTGCCGGAGCCGTTGGGGCCGATGATCGTTGTGATCTTGCCCTTTTCCACGCGCACGTCCATGTCCTTGACCGCCAGATAATCGCCATAGGCGATCTCCAGCTTTTCCGCTCTAATTTCCACGAACCTTTCCCTTCTTTCGCAGCATGTAGAGGAAGAACGGTCCGCCCGTCACCGACATGACGATGCCCACGGGGATCTCCATGCCGGGAACAATGGTGCGGCCCACCGTGTCTGCCGCCAGCAGCACCACCGCGCCCAGCAGCACGCTGGTGGGCAGCATGGCCTTGTAATCCGAGCCGACCAGCAGCCGGGCAATGTGCGGCACCACCAGGCCTACAAAGCCGATCATGCCTGCCACAGAGACGGTCGCCGCTGCCAGAAAGGCGGACACCGCCGAAAGAAACAGGCGGCTGGCGTTGACCTTCACGCCCAGGGACTTCGCCATTTCATCGCCAAGCTGCAGGGTGTTGGCGCTTTTGATGCACAGGAAGGCCAGCACAAGGCCGATGCCTGCATAGATCGCCAGCGTCTGCACCTGCGACCAGGAGCGCCCGGACAGGCTGCCGTTCATAAAGGCCAGCACGCCCTCCAGGCTGTCAGAATACAGCAGCTGCAGCAGGGAGTTGTACGCCCCCAGCACCGAGTTGATGGCAACGCCGGAGAGGATGATGCGCACCGGGTCGATGCCGCCCTTCCAGGCCAGGGAATAGATCAGACAGCAGGCTAGCGCCGCGCCGCCGAAGGCAAACAGCGGCACCGCATTGGTCATATGGGGAAACAGCAGCAGAATGGTGGTCGCCGCTGTGCCTGCGCCGGCGGAAACGCCGATGGTGCCGGGATCCGCCAGGGGATTGCGCATGACCGATTGCAGCAGCGCGCCCGAGGCAGACAGAGATGCGCCGATCATGATCGCCAACAGCAGCCGGGGCAGGCGCAGGTTCATCACAATGACCTTGACCGTGCTTTTCTCTGCGGAAAAGAGAGCGCGCAGGATCTCCGTAACGGAATATCCTGCGCTGCCCACCGCAATGGCTACCGCCGACAACACGACCAGCAGGATCAGCAGGATCAGCCATACGGTACCGACCCGCAGGGCGCTGACCTGCCGCTTGGTGGCTGTCGTCTTCATCGTTTTTTCCTTTACTCCCCAACGCGGGCCAGGGTGACGGGATCGGTGTAGCCCTTCTCCTGCATGTTGGCAGGATAGGGGATGGCGACACCCGCCGCAGCGGCCTCGGAGGAGGCTTCCGCAGGGAAGCGCTCCTCCAGCAGGTCGATGAGCTTGTTCAGGCTGTTCACGATCTGAACGCCCTTGGAGGTCACATATTCGTTGGACAGGTAAATGATGTTGCCGTTCTTCACCGCGTCCAGCTGGTTCCACAGGTCGGCGTTCTCCGCAAAGGCTTCCTCATACACGCCCTGCAGCACCTCTGCCGTGGGAGCAGTGGGGGAGATGGCGAAGATCACATCGGGGTTCATGCTGACCGCCGTCTCCGTGTCGATGGGAACGGTGCGGCTGGCAGGATCGACCAGCGTGTCGGATAGGTTATCGAAGGGAAGCAGCGCCAGCATGCTGCCCAGATAGCCCTGGGAGGTCTGCTGATAGGCGCCGGGGGTGTGGAAGAAGATCATCATGCTCTGACGGGCATGGGTGGCGCAGTAATCCGCCGCGCGGGCTTCCGCCGCCGCAAACTCATCGGCGATCTCCTGCACCAGCTCCTCGGTGCCGAAGGACTTGGCAAGGGTCAGCGCTTCCTCCTTGGCCTCATTGTAGGCGATGGAGGGGCCTTCACTGGTGTAGTACACGCTCACGCCTGCATCGGCAAACTGCTGACCATAGGTGTCCTTCTGATAGCTGCCCACAATGACCAGATCAGGCTCCAGTGCCAGCACGGCCTCAATGTCCAGGCTGCTCATGCTGGTGGAGATGACCGGCAGCTCCTTCACCCAGTCGGGATAAACCACCGAGGAGGAGGGCGCGGTCACGGCAACGGGATGAATGTCGCAGCGCACCAGAATTTGCAGCGCCGCGTTGGACAGGCAGACGATGCGCTCGGGCATCTTGGGCAGCACCAGCGTCTCGCCCTCGCTCTCCTGCAAATAACTGGGATAATACAGCGTCTTTTCGCCGCTGCTCTCTGCGCCCGCCATGGCGGTCATCGACAGCAGCATTACGCAGCTCAACACAAAGGAAAGCACTTTCTTCAGCATACCTGTTGTTCTCCTTTCTCGTCCTGGGTCATGTTCAATACGCGATCCGCAAGGTCATTGTAGACCGCGTGCATGGGGGACTCCGCAAGGCACTCGAATACAGTGCCGCCGCCGGCCTCGGCCCGCTGAATGTCGCCGCTGCGGGGAATGTAGGCCACGACCTGTGTGCCGATCTCGTCCGCCGCCTTCTGCACAATGGCCTGCTCATCGGCAATGTTGCGGGCATTTAGAATGATGCCGCACAGCCGCGCGTAGCCGCGCCTGCCAAAGTTGCGAATGGCCTGCGCAATGTTGTTGGCAGCGTAAAGAGCCATCATTTCACCGGAGGACACGATGAACACCTCGCGGGCATAGCCCTCGCGGATGGGCATGGCGAAGCCGCCGCACACCACGTCGCCCAGCACATCGTAGATCACGATGTCCGGCTGATACGTTTCAAAGGCGCGCAGCTCCGCCAGCTTTTCAAAGGCGGAGATGATGCCGCGCCCCGCGCAGCCCACGCCCGGCGTCGGGCCGCCCGATTCCACGCACAGCACGCCG
>USCW01000046.1 GCA_900553315.1 uncultured Eubacteriales bacterium | reverse complement strand
CCCCCAGCGTCTCCCTCCATCCTTCTCTTCGAAAGGGGGTCCGGGGGAGAACGCTTCTCTTTAGAGAAGTGTTCTCCCCCGGAATCGCCCCTTACGAAGCTGTCGTCTCTTCGGTTCTTCTGCGCGTTTTGCGCTTTTTTTCGGTTAGGATGAGCTTGGGCTTGCTCTTGCCGTCCACCGCGTCTACGTCAATGACGCACTTTTCCACATCAGCGCGGGAGGGTAGCTCAAACATCGTGTCCAGCATCACACTCTCAATGATTGCACGCAGACCACGCGCACCGCTCTTGCGGGAAATCGCCTGCTTCGCAATCTCGCGCAGCGCATCCGGCTCAAACTCCAGCTGAATGCCGTCCATGTCCAGCAGCTTTTCATACTGCTTGCACAGCGCGTTCTTCGGCTCCGTCAAAATCTGCACCAACGCATTCTCGTCCAGCTGATCCAGCGTCACCACAATCGGCAGACGACCCACAAACTCCGGAATCAAGCCAAACTTCGTCAAGTCCTCCGGACGAATGTCCTTCAGCACCTGACCAATATTGCGGTTGTCCTTGCTTTGCAACTCCGCACCAAAGCCCAGCATCTTCTTGCCCACGCGACTCTCAATGATCGGCGCAATGCCGTCAAACGCGCCGCCGCAAATGAACAGAATATTGGTGGTGTCGATCTGAATAAACTCCTGATGGGGGTGCTTGCGGCCACCCTGCGGCGGAACGCTGGCCACCGTACCCTCCAGAATCTTCAGCAGCGCCTGCTGCACACCCTCGCCGCTCACATCGCGGGTAATGGAGGGATTCTCGCTCTTGCGGGCAATCTTGTCGATCTCGTCAATGTAAATGATGCCGCGCTGTGCCAGCTCAATGTCGTAATCGGCATTCTGAATCAGCCGCAGCAGAATATTCTCCACATCCTCGCCCACATAGCCCGCTTCCGTCAGACTGGTCGCATCGGCAATGGCAAAGGGCACATTAAGAATCTTCGCCAGCGTCTGCGCCAAGAAGGTCTTGCCGCAGCCCGTGGGGCCCACCATCAGGATGTTGGACTTTTGCAGCTCCACATCCGAATTGGCGCTCGCTGGAGCGTTAATGCGCTTATAGTGATTGTACACCGCCACGCACAGAGCCCGCTTGGCCTCCTCCTGACCCACCACATAATCGTCCAGCACCGCCTTCATTTCAGCGGGCTTGGGCAGATCCTTGGGGTCGCTGGTTGTGGGTGCAGCCGCCGCCAGATCATCGGAAATGATCTCCTGGCACAGCAGAATGCACTCGTTGCAAATATAGACGTTCGGCCCGGCCACCAGTCGGCGCACCTGATCCTGCGTCTTGCCGCAGAAGCTGCACCGGTGCATCGTGGGCGGGGTGCGGGGAGGAAATTCATCCTTGGGCATTTCGTTACCTCTCTCGAAAAAACTTTACTTGGCCGCCTTATCGCGGGGCTGATAAATTTCGTCAATGATATGGTAGTCCAGGGCTTCCTGCGCGCTCATGAAATAATCGCGCTCCACGTCCTGCTTTACCTTTTCAATAGGCTGTCCCGTCATCTCAGCCATCATGCGGATCATCTTTTCCTTGGTCTTCATCAGCCACTCGGCGCGAATCGCCACGTCGGTCGCCTGACCCTGCGCACCGCCCAGCGGCTGATGGATCATCACTTCGCTGTTCGGCAGCGCCAGCCGCTTGCCTTTCTGTCCCGCCATCAGCAGGAACGCACCCATGGACGCAGCCATGCCGATGCATACGGTGCGCACCTGCGGCTTGATATACTGCATGGTGTCGTAAATCGCCATGCCGGCCGTCACGGAGCCGCCGGGGCTGTTGATGTACAGCGAAATATCCTCGTCCGGGTTTTCCATTTCCAGAAACAGCAGCTGAGCCACTACCAGATTGGCCACATTATCGTCGATCTCGCCGCCGAGGAACACAATACGATCCTTCAGCAAACGGGAATAAATGTCGAAGGAGCGCTCTCCCCGACTCGTCTGCTCCACTACCATAGGCACCAATGTCATGACCCATGCCTCCTTTGGAATGCCGGGCTTGCAGCACCCGGCGCAGTTGGTTCTTTGGCACATGTATGCGGGCGTTTTTCGCCTGATATTTTGAAAAAGCAAGGATGCGCCGCTTCTCTATCCTATGCCCTGGGCACGGATTTCATGCCACCGGGAAACGGGAAAATCTGCTGCGCACCCCTGCTTATTTCACCCTGTTATCCTCAAAGGCGTGGAGCTTTTACTCCGCGTCCTTGCTCTCCTCGGCAGCCTCGGCCTTCTTGGCACGGCGCTTGGCGGGAACCTTCTTGGCGGGCACCTCGTCCTCAGCCGCCGCCTCGGTCTCGGGCTTCTTCTCCTCCACCTTGCAGTCCTTCTTCAGCAGCTCAACCACCTTTTGGATGGCCGCACTGTCCTTCAGGTAACCGCGCTGCTCGTCGGTAAGGGTCTTCTCGAAGTCCTCTACCTTCTGTCCCATGCGCTCCGCCTGCTCGGCAATCTGCTTCTGCACATCCTCGTCGGTGGGCTCCACACCCTCAGCCTTGCGAATAGCCTCGAGGGTCAGCTCCATCTTCACACGCTGCTCGGCTTCACCCTTGTACATGCCCGCCAACTGCTCAACGGTCTGGCCGGTGTACTTCAGATAGTCTTCCAGGCGCAGTCCCTGATACGCCATGCGCATCTGCATCTCACGCAGGATGTAGTTCACCTGATCGCGGATCATGGCCTCGGGGATGTCCATCTGGGCGTTGGCCGTAGCCTTCTCCACCAGCGCATTCTCCACAGCCACTTCGTTGTTCTTCGCGGCCTTCTCGTTCAGCTCCTTGACGATGCTGTCCTTGTACTCCGCAAAGGTGTTGTACTCGCTGGCATCCGCAGCGAACTCGTCGTTCAGCTCAGGCAGCTCGGTGTGGGTGGCGCTGTTCACCTTTACGTGGAACACAGCAGCCTTGCCCGCCAGCTCAGCGGCGTGATACTGCTCGGGGAAGGTCACGTTCAAGTCCTTCTCCTCGCCGATATTCATGCCCACCATCTGCTCTTCAAAGCCGGGGATGAACTGGTTGGAGCCCAGCGTCAGGGTCTGGCCCTCCGCCGTGCCGCCCTCGAAGGCAACGCCGTCCACGCTGCCAGCATAGTCGAGGTTCACGGTGTCGCCGTTCTCCAGCGCACGACCCTCAACGTCCACCGTGCGGGCAACCTTCTGACGATCCTGCTCAATGCGGGCGTCGATGTCCGCGTCGGTCACTTCCTGCTTGGTCACTTCCACGGTCAGGCCCTTGTAGTCGCCCAGCGTCACGTCGGGGCGCACAAACACCTCGCAGGTGAACACAAGATCCTTGCCCTCGCCGATCTCCTTCACATCCACCTCAGGCTGATCGACCACGTGCAGATCGTTCTCCTTCACCGCCTCATCATAGAGGTTGGGGAAGATTTCCTGGAAAGCGTCGTCATAGAACACGCCCTCGCCGTACATGGTCTCGATCAGCTTGCGGGGCGCCTTGCCGCGGCGGAAGCCGGGCACATTGATCTTGCCGCGATTCTTCAAATAAGCCTTCTGCATGGCTTCTTCAAACTGGGCAGCGGGCACGGTGAAGCTCAGCTTCGCCTTGTTGCCGGAAATTTTTTCATAAGTAGCACTCATGGATGTCCCTCCGCATTCTTTAGGGCAGTAACGCCCGTCATGGTTCTGCCCTTGCAGAACACACTACCCGATATTTTAACATACTTCTTTTTCAGATGCAAGCATCCCAGCGGCCCTGAGACGCGAAAATAAGCCCGTTCGGTCAACTTTTTTCTCAATCGTTTCCCGGTACCAGTCCGGAGGCGCCGATGCCGAGAATTTCCGCCGTGCGCCGTGCGCTGGCGTTCTTGCCCGTCGTGCCGCCGATGGTGCAGATCTGCTCACCCATGAACACGATCGTCGAGGACTGTCCGCCGTCCAGATTAAAGGCCAGTTGGCAGCCCTTTTCCAGCATTTTTTCCGCAAGGAAGGACACCGGCCCGCCCTTGCTTCCCGTGTGGCGGCCCTCCAGCATCATGACGAAATAATGGCCCTTCTCCACCATGCCTACTGCCGTCCGCGGCGCATTGCTGGTGCCGTATTTTTTCAAGCCTGCAGTGTTCAATTCCCCGTCGCGGATCAACAGCGGCCCGAAGGCCAGCACATCCGACGCACCCATCTCCTGATATTCCTCGGCGGTCTTTTCGTCAGAGTAATAGACCTCCATATTGCCGTCAGGGTACAGCGCCATCGTATCCAAATTCGGGAAATTGCCCTTGTTCTTCGCCAGCGTCTTGCTGGAAAGAATCTTCCCCTGCCGCAGCAGAATCCCCGCGCGCTTCTTCTGCTTGAGCCGCAGATGGGCAAAGTCGCTGTTCACCGCCAGCACCGTACCATGCTTTCGGGCAATCTTGTAGGGCCAGCTCTGGCTGGTCATGCGGTTTTCTTCGTCCCACGGCAGCATGGCGAAGGCGTTGTCCTCCGTGCTCCATACCTCCGCCTCATACCAGATGCGCTTGGGATCGGTCGAGGTGCGGCGGTAAATTTCTACCTTCAACGTATCGCTGCAATAGCGCCACACGCCCGTCTCCGCGTCCGTGTAAACAAACTCGCCGCCGTCATAGAAGCCCGCGTCGTTCAGCTCAGGGAACTCCCCCTCCGCCAACGCGCTCCCTGCCAGCATCAGCAGACACAAAAGCGCCGCCAACAATCTTTTCATATACTCTCCTTACAGCAGTTGCGGTTCCTCTTCCTCCAGCCCCATCATGCGGTGCAGCACCTCCTGATAGGCCTGCTCCACATTGCCAAGATCGCGGCGGAAGCGGTCGATGTCCAGCGGCTCATGGGTACGGGAATCCCAGAACCGACAGGTGTCCGGGGTGATCTCGTCCGCCAGCAGCACCCGCCCCTTGTACCGTCCGAACTCCAGCTTGAAGTCGATCAATTCAATATTGATCTCCTTCATATAACGGGACAGGATGTCGTTCACCTGCAGGGCGATGCGATTCATTTCTTCCAGCTCCGCTTGGGTGGCCAATCCCATGGCCGTGATATGGGTAAAGTTCACCAGCGGGTCTTCCGCGTCGCTGTTCTTCAGCACGAACTCCACCACCGTATTGGCCAGCTTGGTGCCCTCCGGCATGGCAATCCGGCGGGACAGGGAGCCCGCCACAATGTTGCGTACCTTGATGGCCACCGGGATGATCTCCACCCGCTTCACCAGCGCCTGACGTGCGTCCAACTGTTCAAGGAAGTGGCTTTCCACCCCCTGCGCCGCCAGCAGCTCGAAAATATGCTTGCAAATGGCGTTGTTGATCTCGCCCTTACCAAAGATTCTTCCGCGCTTGAGTCCGTGATAGGCCATCGCCTCATCCTTGAAATAGACGATCGCCTTGTCAGGGTCCTCCGTTGCGTATACGCGCTTGCCCTTGCCCTCGGTCAGCAGCTTACCCGGCGTCAACATCATTTTCTCTCCCTTGATCCATGGAATTAACGTCCATTGTAGCAGAAAAAACGCCATCTCTCAACAGGAAAATACATTCTTCCACATTTTCGGAACATCTGTTAAGCGAGCGCGTCCTTCGCGTATATCGCCAGCAGCGCTCCCTCGGTGAAGGAGACCTCCGCAAAGTCTGCCGTCCACTCGTTGCTGACTCCCAGCGACGTATGGTTCACCAGCGTGTAATCCGTCAGCGGATATTCCACACCCCGCAGGGTCAAGCCCGTCACCTCCGGCGTGTACGCCAGCAGCGACAGCTTCCATCCCTCATGACGCGGCAGCCGATGCGCCCCCGGCATGAGCATCCGTGCCTCATTGCAGCCGCCCAGCAGCACCGCCTCTTCCCCGCGCAGCGCCGCATCATACAGCAGTTGAATGTTCGTCAGCGTGTGATCCAGCCGTCCGCCGATACCGCCCGCCAGCAGGAATTCCCGACAGCCCCGTTCGCGGCCCACCTCCATGCAGCGTGCCGTATCCGTATCGTCCTTATGCGTCGGCAGCGTCAGCATCGGGCAATCCCGCACCGTTTCCCGCGGCATAGAGTCAAAGTCCCCAATCACACCGTCCGGCTTCAGCCCCGCCGCCACGGCCCGGGCATAGCCCGCGTCCGCGCAAAGCAGCAGATCTCCCGGCTGCTTCCGCACCAGCTCCGGCGCTTCACCCGCATACAGGGGCAGCACAATGATACAGCGGCTCATGTACCTCATCCTTTTCCACAATACTGAAAAAAGAGAGGCAAGTCAGGGAGCCTCCCCAACTTGCCTCTCGGCAATGCTTATGCCTTACTCCTGAGCGGGCTCCTGCGCCGCCTCGTCAGCGGGCATGTCGTCGCCAGCCACCATCTCGAACTCCGCACCGCCGGGGATCTCGGTCTCGTAATTGAAGGCCTCGTCCTCCAGCACCTGACGGATGCTCAGGCTGATGCGCTTCTTCTCGGGATCAACGCTCAGCACCTTCACGCGAACGGTCTGACCCACCTGCACGGCGTCCTCGACCTTCGCCACGCGGTTCAGTGCGCACTGAGAAATATGCACCAGGCCGTCCAGACCGGGCTCCAGCTCCACAAACGCGCCGAAGTCAGTAATGCGGACAACCTTGCCCTCCACGATGGAGCCCTCGGGATACTTCTCAACGGCGGTATCCCAGGGACGGGGCTGCAGCTGCTTGTAGCCCAGCTGAATGCGCTCGCGCTCACGATCCAAGCCCAGCACCTTCACATCGATCTCCTGGTTGGGCTGCACAACCTCGCTGGGATGCTTGATACGGCCCCAGCTCAGGTCGGTGATGTGCACCAGACCATCCACGCCGCCAACATCAACGAACGCGCCGAAGTCGGTCAGGCGACGGACGATACCATGGATGATCTCGCCCTCCTGCAGATTCTCCCAAGCTTCCTTCTTCTTCGCAGCGGCTTCCTCAGCCATAACGGCCTTGCGGCTGGCCACGATACGCTTCTTCTGCTTATCGACCTCGATGATCTTCAGCTTCAGATCCTTGCCAACGAAGTCGGCGATCTTCTCAACATAACGCTGAGACAGCTGAGACGCAGGCACAAATGCGCGCACGCCTTCCACATCGGCGATCAGGCCGCCCTTGACGGCCTCCTTGCCAACGCCATCGACATACTCGCCAGCCTCGTACTTGGTCATAAGCGCGTCCCAGGCCTTGCGGTTGACGATGTTGCGCTGAGACAGCACCACATTACCCTCGCCGTCGTTTACCTTGACGACCTCAACCTCCAGCTCGTCGCCTACTTTCGCGTCCTGCTGAGTAAGCTCGGTGCGCTTGATGATGCCATCAGCCTTGTAGCCAATGTTCACGTACACTTCGTCATCCGTCACCTGCACCACGGTGCCGGTCACAGTCTGACCGGGGCGGATTCGAACCAGCGTGGCGTCCACTTCAGCCATAAAGCTGTTCTGAGCGTCCTCCTGGTTGGTGGCAACCTGTTGTTCCTTGTCGATCATGCGTGTGACAACCTCCTTAAGTGACCCATCCGGCGTAGACGCGCCAGCGGTTATTCCTATGAAATCGGAATATATATTTGCAAAGCCAGGCGGTATTTCCGCCGCGCGCTCTACCAAAATGGTTTTTTCGCACAGCCTTCTGCACGTATCGTACAGCTTGCGGGTATTGGCGCTGTGCCTGCCGCCGACCACGATCATCGCATCGGCCCGCCGCGCCAGCTCCTCCGCCTCGGTCTGCCTGATCTGGGTAGCCGAGCAGATGGTGGGACGCAGCTTCACGCCCGGAATCTTCCGCGCCAGATACGCCGTCAGCCGCTCCCACTTTGCCGGCGGGAACGTGGTCTGCGCAACGACCAGCGCCGTCTCCATCGGTGGCAGCGCGTCGATCTCGCTTTCCTCCGACAGCACGTAAACCGGACCCTTGGCCCACCCCGCCGTGCCCTGCACCTCGGGATGCGCCTTTTCACCGATCAGGATGACCGGACACTCCGCGCCTGACTCAGCGGCGACAATGCGATGCAGCTTTTCCACGAAGGGACAGGTCAAATCCTTCACCCTCGCGCCCGCAGCATCCAGCTCCGCCAGCACCTGCGGCGACACGCCGTGGCTGCGGATGAGCACCTGCCGTCCGTCTGCCTGCGCCGGGGTCTCAATGGGTGGAATGCCGCGTTCCCGCAGCATCTCCACGACTTCCGGGTTATGGATCAGCTCCCCCAGCGTGCAGGACGGAATTCCCTCCTGCGCGACGCGGAGCGCCTCCTCCACCGCCCGGCGCACCCCCATGCAGAACCCCGCATGAGCCGCAATTTCATAGGCCATGGCAAGCATCCTTTCGCAAATGCTCTGATTAGAGCTTTTTCGTCATCGACGTTCTATTTCCTGCCAGTTTCGAAAACTTTTTTCAAATTTTTCTACCAATGCCCATTGCATGGGCGGCAGGTTATTTCGCGGTTACTTTTCCGGTGCCGCGACCATCCCCGCGTAGGTATCCCGCACCCGCTGCAGGAACAGCTCGCAGGTCTCCCTGTTGATGCCTTGCTCCAGCAAATCGTCGTAGACAATATCCTTTCCTACATACATATGCGTCAAATGGAAGGGTCGAATCTTGCTGTCAAAGTACACCGGGATCACCGGCGCCTTGCTGCGCATGGCGATCATGGCAATGCCGCTTTCGATCTGCTGCATCACACCCTCGTGGTGCCTTGTTCCCTCCGGAAAGATACCCAGCGACTGTCCGTCCTTCAGCACGCGGAGACAACTGCGCAGAGCTTCCATATCCGAGTTATGCCGATCCACCGCAATGATGCCCAGATCATCCAGAATCAGCTTGCCAATCTTCGTTTTCACCAGTTCCTTTTTGCCAAGGAACCGCAGCTGCTGTCCATGAATCCTATAGCACATGGCGATGGGATCCAGCCACGAATTATGATTGCCGATCACCAGAAACGGTGCGGCCCGGTTGAACCGCTCCATATGATGAATGCGCACCGGGCAGATGGTGTGGAACACGATATAGGCCAGCACGCGCGCAATCACATAAGTGATCGTCCAGCGCCGCTTTTTCTTTGGCTGCTGCGTCGCTTCGCTCACGCCTGTTCCGCCTCCTTCGCCCATGCCACCATGGTATCCACGACCTGCCCCATGTCCAATTCTGTGGAGTCCAGCACCCGTGCGCCGGGAGCCACCTGCAGGGGATCGACTGCCCGGTGCATATCCTGATCGTCGCGCTTTTTCAGCTCTGCCAGCACCTCGTCATAGGTATCCGTCAGGCCCTTTTTCTGCAATTCCAGAAAGCGCCGGCGTGCCCGCTCCTCCGCCGAGGCGGTGAGGAACACCTTGAGCGTTGCGTTGGGCAGCACGCGGATGCCAATATCCCGGCCGTCCACCAACATAGGCTGCTCTGCGGCCAGCTTCTGCTGAAGCGCAACCATGGCCTTGCGCACGCCCGCATATCTCGCCACCGTGGAGGCCGCCATGCTCACCTCAGGCGTGCGGATACTCCCGGACACGTCCTGATTCTCCACCAGTGTATGCTGCATTCCTTCCGCATAGCGCACCGTAATCCGCGTATGCGCCGCCAGCTCTGTCACAGCCTGTTCATCCGCGATGTCCACGCCCTGCTTCAGCGCCCACAGACCCATGGCGCGATACATTGCCCCCGTGTCCAGGTGCAGAATGCCCAGCCGCCGGGCCGTTTCATCCGCCACTGTGGATTTTCCCGCGCCAACAGGCCCGTCCAGCGCAATCGTCAACGGCATAAATCGTTCCCTCTTTCTCTTTCATCAAATCACGCGATGCCCCATGCCGATGCACACCTCGTTGAGATGCACCAACCCAATACCGAAGAAGACCGCCACCGCCACATGCTCGCCGTGGCGTGCCACGCCGATCTTGCCGCCCACGCTCAGGCCCAGCGCCTTGGTCGTGACCTGCGAGAGCGCCTCGCGGGCCGCGCCCGCCACCGCGCCCTCCTCATGGTGCGTGTCGCCGATCACGTTCTCACGCTTTGCCGCCACAACGGCCCGCTCAACGATCTTCATCACGCTTTGCACAAACTCGCCGCCGTAGTCTGCGGCAGCGCCATGAATCT
>USCW01000045.1 GCA_900553315.1 uncultured Eubacteriales bacterium | reverse complement strand
ATCTGACGAAAAATTCATTCGCCTCCGCACCAACTCATTTGTGCGGTATTGCCCTCAATCCAGCACCGTCTGGTCAAAGGGAAGCACCAAACGGTTGCTGCCGTCCTCCCAAAGACGCTCCAAGTTATAATAAGCGCGTTCTTCCTGATGGAAGATATGCACCAGAATACTGCCGTAATCCATCACAATCCAGCGGCCCTCCGTCGCGCCCTCGCTGCGGCGAAGATTCCAGCCGGCCTCGGCCATTTTTTCATCGACCTCATCCGCCAGTGCCTTCACCTGCGCGGCGGTGCGGCCGGAGGCGATAATCATATAGTCGGTGATGACCGTCAGGTGGGAAACGTTCAGCGCAATAATGTCCTGCGCCTTTTTGGCATAGAGCCAAGCTCCGATGGCTTGCGCCAGCGCGTTGTCAGTCATTGGAATGTTCCTCCTTGTATTGATGGGGCGGCGTAGTCTGTCCGCTTGCGCGCAGCCAGTCCGCGACGGCTTGTGAAGCGGGGTGCAGAGGCTTTCCACCCTTTTTGACGTATTTGGCGGTGCCCTCCAGCGAGAGCAGCATAGCCCGGGGCAGGGAGAGCGCGGCAGCGGCTCGCACCTGCTCCAGCGAAGGATAGGGGGCGCGGCTGGGCTCGATCTTGTCCGCAAGGAAAACCGCCATGTCCAGCTCCGTCATGCCGACCTTCCCCGTGGTGTGACAGGCGATGGCTTGCAGCACGTCCGGGTCGTTCATGTGGTACTGACTGCCCGCCAGATAGGCTCCGGCAATGGAATGAAGCAGGTTGCCGCTTTCCAGCAAGGATGTGTCCTGCGTCAGTGCGTGCTCCCGGCAGATGCGCTGCATTTCGGGCAGGGGAAGGCACTTGGCGCAGTCATGCAGCAGCCCGGCAGCCTCCGCCTTGACGGGGTCAAGCCCATGCAGCAGCGCCAGCCGCCGCGCCGTGAAGGCCACGCACAGCGAGTGGGCGAAACGCTTGAGGCTCAAGGCCTCCCAAAGCTGAGGCAGCCAGTCCTTCGCCATGGGAAGCTGGTTGGGTACGCCATAGAAGCCGCAGGCACGGATGTATTCCATTACCGCAGGGGGCAGCAGCGCGGACTCACGCCCCAGCGCCAGCGCTCCCCGAATTTCGGTAGACGATATATTGACCGGCGGCATGTTGATATAGATAAAGCTGCCGCCCAACTGGGTCAGCCGTTTGCGTTCGGCCTCGATCTCCGCAGGAGAAGCCGCACCCTGCCGGGGGCATACCAGAAAGGTACACATACTCAGCACCTGCTCATAGCTGCGCCAATGCTGCAATTCCAGCAGCGTATCCATGCCGATGATGAAGTACAGCTGTGCCCGTGGATATTTCTCCCGCAAAAGGGTCAAAGTATCCACGGTATAGATCACGCCCGTCCGGTCGATCTCCAGCCGGGAGGGAGTCAGTACATCGTCCTGCGCGATGGCGGCGGCCGCCATGCGGTAGCGATCCTCCGCGTCCACCAAGCCCTCGCGCTTATGAGGAGGGTTGCCCGTGGGAAGAAAGAGTACCCGGCTCAACTTTTCCTGAGCTGCGGCGGCCCTCGCCATATCAATGTGTCCCTGATGGACGGGGTTGAACGTGCCGCCCATGATGCCAATGCGTTCCCTTGCCACGGGAGAACCTCCTTGCTGCAACGTGTCGTCAAAGTGGCTATGCCGCTTTGACGAGTTTGCATTTTTCACTGTCAGCAGCGCTGACGGCCGTGAAAAATGTAAGGAAAGGTTTCGGCTAAGGCCGAAACCACCCGCCCGACCGGAAAAGCCGGTCGATACGATGGAAAGGCTGTGTATCCGGTTGCACCGCATACACAGGTCGCAAAGCGACTTTGCTTTCCCTTTGGAAAAGCAAACCTTATCGCTTCCGACGGCAAAATGGTCTTAAGGCAATACTGCACAATTCGTTGGCAGCGTAGGCGATGCCTTTTCCGCCATCTGCTGCCTGCAGATTTTTCGATTTACCTCCAGTAAACCTTCAAAATCTGCCATTGCATCTGACGAAAAATTCATTCGCCTCCGCACCAACTCATTTGTGCGGTGTTGCCTTAAGGAACTTTGTTGACATTCTGCCTCCTTCTGGATGTTCCCATTATAAACGATTCAGGCGCACAAATAAAGGACAAATTTGAAAAAGGAGCATGAAAATGGAAAGATACCTGTCCAGAATGCCGCAGGCAGGCTGGCTGGACGCGCTGGGAGCGCGTGCGGCTATTCTGCTGGGCTGCGAGGGATGGTTCTTCCTGTGGTGGGGCGTGAGTCTGCCGTCCATGGCGGCGGGGCTGGCGCTGACGGCGCTGATCTGTCTGGCTCTGCGGCTGTGGAAAAAGCGGAGCGTCGCACGGCGGGAGCAGGCGCTGCGGGAACGCATCGGCGGCGAAATGGCGCTGGAAACGCTGCTGCTGACGCCGGCGAAAAAGGCGCACTTTCAAGCGGCGCTGCTGGTGAGCATGAAGTGGCCCGTGGTGCTGGAGCGCACCGCCGAGGACGGGGTCATCTGCCGCTATGGCGGGGAAAAGCTCTTGGTGGCTTGCGTGGCTACGCCGCCGGGGGAGCCGGTGGGGGCGGACGTGCTGCTGCACATGCAGCGGGCGTGCCGCCGTCAGCAGGTGGATCGGGGCGTACTGTGCCTCACAGGCAAGTGTTCCGCCGGGGCGAAAAAATATGCGGAGGAGCGCGTCTTTCCGCTGCGGCTGATTGAGCGAGAGGAGCTGATCGGGCTGGCCGGTCATGCGTGGCCCGCCACGGATGAGCAGCTGGTGGCGCTGGGGCGACGCAGAAAAAAGGGCTTTCCCCTGCCGGAGTTGTTGGAGCGAATGCTCCGGCGGGAGAAAGCTGCAAAATATTTGCTGTATGGCACGGGCTTGACCGTAGCGGGGGTGCTGTTCGGCGGCTGGTGGTATCTCGTTCCCGGCGGCGTGTGCGTCCTGCTGGGACTGCTGTGCCGTTATCTGCCCCGCAAAACGGAAACACTGTAGCCTCAGCCGTGACTGCCGGTGGTATCAATGAACAGCCAAGCGGGTACGCCGTCCGTGTAGGGAACCTCGACATAAGACCACGGCCCATAGGTCGCGAGGGTATAGACGATCTGCTGATCCTCCATCCAATAGGGGAGCAGCGTTTGCGGATACATGGAGGGAGAGCAAAACGCCTGATCGTTGTTGCTGCAGCGGGGCGCATACATCAGCGTCAGCTCAGGCACCTCTGCGTCCTGCGGGAGCGCTTCAGCGGAAATCCACGCAATGCAGCGGGTTCCGTTCGCGAGGGGATACTGCACCATGATCCAGTCGTCCATGCGGCCAAACACCTGAATCCAGTTGTCGGTGCAGACCAGTCCGTCTGTTTCAAACAGCGCGGCGAAATGCTCCTGCACGTCCGCATCCGTTCGATAGGAGGCTACATCGGCGACAGCCAGATAGGCCGGGCCGGGACCGAAGTAAGCGGGCCAATGCTGGCCCTTGGGAAAATCAATCACCTGCGCTTGCGGCAGATCACCGGATTGCAGCTGTGCGAAGGTTTCTAACGGCGCGCCCTGATTGAGATGCTCTTGATAAGAAACACATGCTTCGTAAATGCTTACCGGGTCGGCTTGCGCGAAGAAGGTTGGTTCGCCGGGACAATCATCCTGATGTGGTTCGTCGTCGCTGGGGAAAAATTCGTAAGTCCAATAGTTTGCACCGAGCAAATGGCAGGAGAGCCGATTGCCGTTCCGTGCCATGGAAAGATCATCAAGCAGATACCCGCTGGAGGTTTTGACAAAGGTCAGGCAATCGCTGCCGGAGGCGGAGGCATAGACGTAGAAGGTACGATCCTGCGTCAGCAGCAGCGGGGTCTCCTCCGCAGAGCGGCCCGCCAGCAGGGAAGCGTTTTCGGTAACGATTTCCTTGGCAGAGCCGATGTGCTCGGTCAGGCGGACGATGTAAGCGCCGTCACGCAGAAGCAGCTCCACACGGGTAGACGCATCCGGCTCCACGGATTGAACCAGCTGTTCATCGGTTTCTGCCAATGCAGGGAAAGCAAACAACAGGAGCAGAAGAAGAAAAAGCGTACCGTATCGGCGCATAAAATCAGCCTCCTTGGTAATTTCTTTGTCTATGGTAACGCCGTAAAATTGGGAAATCTTCCCGGAACGTTCAGAATTTAGTCAGCCGCTCCACCAGCGCAATAAGGCCGTCCACCTCCTCTTCTGTGTTGTAGATGCCCACGGAGGCGCGCACCGCACCGCTTTGCAGCGTACCCAGCCAAGTATGGATGGAAGGGGCGCAATGCAGTCCGCCGCGCAGGGCGAACCCGGAGCGATCCAGACAGTCGGTCAGTTCACCGCCGTCCATGCGGGTGTGAACGAAGGAGGTAATGCCCACCCGTGGCGCGTCCGGGTGGCCCAGACAGGTGATGCCGGGAAGCGTGGATAATCCCTGCCGCAGGCGGGTGTTGAGGCAGCTCTCGTATTCGTGAATTTCCGCCTGATGCTTTCGGGCAAAGCGGATGCCTTGCAGCAGCCCCGCAATGGCGGGCAGGGGAAGGGTACCGCTTTCATACCGGTCGGGTAGATCGTCGGGCTGCTCCAGACTTTCCGAGGAGGAGCCTGTGCCCCCGCGAATCAGCGGCAACGGCTCCATTCCCGGCCCCAGCGCCAGCAGACCAACGCCTTGTGGACCCAGCAGCCCCTTGTGTCCCGGCATGGCGACCATGTCCGCGTTCAGCACGTCCAGCCGCACATCCAGTACGCCCGCCGTCTGTGCCGCGTCCACCAGCAGAGGTATGCCGTTTTCTTTGCAGACAGCCCCCAGACGGTGCATGGGCTGCACTACGCCGGTGACGTTGCTGGCATGGCTGATGACCACCAGCGCTGTGCGCGGTCCAATGGCAGCCTGAAGGGTGTGGGGCTGAAGGATGCCGAAATTGTCCGGAGAAAGCACCGTCAGGTGAATCTGTCCCGTTTGGGCCAGATGATGCAGGGGACGCATGACGGCGTTGTGCTCCGCATGGGAGCAGAGCACCTCGTCCCCTTGATGGAGTGTGCCGAGGATGGCGAGGTTCAGCGCCTCTGTGCAGCTCCCGGTGAAGATCACGCGCTCAGGCTGCTCCATGCCCAGCAGCAGCGCGGCCTCCTCTCGGCAAGCGTTGACGACACGCCCCGCGCACAGGGACAGCCGGTGTCCGCTGCGCCCGGGATTGGCTCCCAGCTTCTCCAGCGTGCCCGCCATGGCGCGAGCTACCTGCGGCGGCTTGGGAAAGCTGGTAGCAGCGTTGTCGAAATAGATCATGGCGTTCCCTCCTTTATGGTTCGATTGAAGTCGGTCGGCGGTCAGGCGTCGATTGGAACAGATCGGTGCGCGTTGGTATATCCTATGGAGGAGGGGAGGAGGAATGACCTTGAAGGAGGAAATTTTCGGCGTGGCTTCGTTCCGCTCACGGCAGCAGGTGCTGCAAATGGAGGCCGCGCTTCGCCGTGAGGGCGTTCCCGTCAGCGTTGTTACCACGCCGCGGGAGGTCGCGCTGGGATGCGGGCTGTCGGTGCGGTTTGAACTGGCGGATGCGGCGGACGTGCGGGATGTTTATCTTCGCATGCGCCCGGGCAACCTGATCGGCTTTTATCGCGTGGAGCGCGGCGCGGACGGTCGCACGTCTATTGCCGCCCTCGGCACCATGAGCCGCTGAGCGCCGGGGCGAAGAAAGGCGCAAAAGGAAGAAAATCTCTCTTTTTTCGGAAAAACCCTTGCAATTTCCGGGGAAGCATGATAAGATACCAGTTGTTGATTTGTGCTGCCTAAGGAGGTGAACCAAGTTGCCGAATATTCAATCCGCCAAGAAGCGCGTGAAGGTTACTGAGAAGAAGACCCTGCGTAACCGCATGGTGAAGAGCAGCGTCCGTACTTCCATCAAGAAGCTGGAAGCGGCGATCGCGGCTGACCCCAAGAACGCGGCTGTGCAGTTGAATGAGACCACCTCCGCCCTGGATAAGGCTGTGGCGAAGGGAATCATCCATAAGAATGCTGCCAATCGTAAGAAGGCTCGTCTTGCCAGCAAGCTGAACACGGCTGCGATGTAAGCCTCTGCGTATGCGAAAACCTCTTCCTGCCATGGGAAGGGGATTTTTGCATTTTGGCGTAAGATAAAGGGGGGAAGACGGGATGCTGCCCTTTACGGCGGTGCATCATGTGGCGATCATCTGTACTGATCTGGAAGCGGCGAAGCAGTTCTATATGGACAAGTTGGGCTTCACGGTACTTCGGGAGACGCACCGGGCGGACCGGAACGACTGCAAGCTGGATCTGAAGCTGGGGGACATGGAACTGGAATTGTTTATTAAGCCCGATGCGCCCACTCGGCCTTCGTATCCGGAGGCTTGCGGACTGCGGCATTTGGCCTTCCGCGTGGCAGACGTTCCGGCGGCGGTGGAAGCGCTGAAGGCGCGAGGCATCCCGTGCGAGGCCATCCGCGAGGACGATGTGACGGGCGGTAAAATGACCTTCTTTCAAGACCCGGACGGTCTGCCGCAGGAAATACATGAAGGATAAGGAGTAGGGAACGATGCGTGAGGATATGAAGGCCGCAAGGCAGGAATGGGAGCGCTGGCTTCAAGCGGAGAGCGTGGACGAGGAGACTCGCGGCCAACTGCGTGCCATGGATGATGCGCAAGTGCTGGACAGCTTTTATCGGGATCTGACCTTTGGCACCGGCGGTCTGCGCGGCGAGCTGGGCGCGGGCACGAACCGCATGAATCTGTATACCGTGGGTCAGGCCACGCAGGGCTTGGCGAATTATCTGAATCAGACCATACTGCCCAAGTGTGTGGCGATTGCTCACGACAGCCGCATCGGCAGCGAGGCCTTTGCGCGGCGTGCGGCGGCGGTGCTGGCGGCCAACGGCATCTGCGCGTGGCTGTATCCCCGGCTGGAGCCTACTCCTGCGCTGTCCTTCGCGGTGCGTGACCTCAAGTGCGGCGCGGGTATCTGCGTAACCGCCAGCCATAATCCGGCCAAGTATAACGGCTACAAGGTCTATGGCGACGACGGCTGTCAGATCACGCTGGAAATGGCGGACGCGATTGCCGAGCAGATCGCGCCGGTTGATCCGCTGCACGGCGTGCAGGTCATGGACTTTGAAGAGGGCGTGCGTGCGGGTCTGATCCGCTTCATCGGTGAGGACACGCTGGATCGCTTTGTAGCGGCAGTGAAGGCTCAGGCCATGCCCGTGGCGACGGACGCGCCCCTCAAGGTGGTCTACACGCCCCTGAACGGCACGGGCTTGGAATGTGTGCAGCGCATCCTGACGGAGATCGGCGTGACGGACGTGCATGTGGTGGAGGAGCAGCGGCTGCCGGACGGGCATTTCCCGACCTGCCCCTATCCGAACCCTGAAATCCGTGAGGCGCTGACGCTGGGACTGCGGGACTGCGAGAAGTATCAGCCTGACCTGCTGCTGGCGACGGATCCGGACTGCGACCGGGTAGGTATCGCGGTACCGGACAACGGCAGCTATGTCCTCATGACCGGCAATGAGGTGGGCGTGCTGCTGCTGGACTTTATTTGCAAGACCCGCAAGGCGGCGGGCACCCTGCCGAAGCATCCCGTGGCGGTGACGACCATCGTATCGACCGCCATGGCCGATCTGGTGGCGGCGGAGTACGGCGTGGAGCTGCGGCGCACGCTGACGGGCTTCAAGTTCATCGGCGAGCAGATCGGTCTGCTGGAACAGGCAGGCGAGGCACAGCGCTATATCTTCGGCTTTGAGGAAAGCTACGGCTATCTGTCCGGGGCGCATGTCCGTGATAAGGACGCGGTGAACGCTTCCATGCTGATCTGCCAAATGGCCCGTTGGTATAAGGCACAGGGCAAGACGCTCTATCAGGCCATGCAGGAGCTTTATCAGAAGTACGGCTATCATCTGAATACGCTGTACAGCTTCACCTTTGAGGGCGCGGCGGGCATGGAAAAGATGCAGTCCATCATGACGAAGCTTCGCACGGAGAGGGTCGAAGCGCTGGGCGGCCTGACGGTTGCGCGGCTTGTGGACTACAAGCAGGAGGGTACGGGGCTTCCCAAGGCGGATGTGCTGGCCTTTGAGCTGCTGGGCGGCTGCAAGGTCATGGTACGTCCCAGCGGTACGGAACCGAAGCTGAAGGCGTATCTGTTCAGCCGCGGCGCAAACAAGGCCGAGGCGGAGGCCACGGAGCAGAAGCTGCATCAGGGCTTGACAGAACTGCTGAAGTAATACAAGCGTTCTGCTTCAAAACTCCATAAAAACGCGCCATGACGAACTTCTCGCCATGGCGCATTTTCTCTATTTTTTATTCTTCTTCGCAATCCCAAAGGTGTTTTTCCAAATTTACATGCTCCGTGTCGCGGAAGGTCACGCCCTCGGCTTCCAGCAGCGCACGCTGCTCGGCCCAGCCGGGAACCAGCCGTCCCGCATGGTTGACGACACGGTGACAGGGATAGCTGCCGTAGTATTCCGCGTGGCTCAGTACGCGCCCCACGAGGCGGGCGTTGCGTTCCCGGCCGATGAGCCGTGCAATCTGCCCGTAGGTGGACACATTGCCCTCTGGAATTTCGGAGACTGCCGCGAGAATTTCATAGGCAAGCAGGTCGTCGTTAGGAGCCATGCACATGCGCCTCCCAAAGCAAAGGATGGCGTTACTGTAGCACGCACAGCAGAGAACGTCAATGCTTGTGCGGCGCGTTTTCTAGCGCGGTCAGGCGGCGCATTTCGGAGGCAACCAGCAAAGCTGCTAAAATGCCGGTCAAAACGTCGGCGATGGGCGCCGCCCAAAGCATTCCTTCTACGCCATAACGCGGCGCGAGGAAAAGCAGCGCGGGAACGAAGAACACCACATCCCGGGCCAGCGAAAGCAGCGTGGATTGCAGGGGACGGCCCATGGATTGCAGGAAGATACTGCTGACCTTTTGCAGACAGGTCAGCAAAATACCGCCGAGGAAGATGCGGAAGCACAGTTGAGCATATTGGTTATACAATTCACTTTCGTTGCCAAAGAGACTGATGAGCGCCTGCGGGCACAGCTCAAAGAGCAGCATCGCAATAATGCCTACAATACAGACGGCCAGCACAATGGCGCGATAGGTTTCTTTGACCCGGCGATAGTTTCCTGCACCAAAGTTATAGCCCACGATGGGCTGACCGCCCACGCCGATGCCTACGGCAAAGGCGATAACGAATACCTTCATGACGATACCGACTGCGGACAGCGGGATGTTCGTACCGTAGATGGAATCGGGGCCGTAGCGGTTGATCATGTTGTTGGCCACCGCCATGACGATGACGATCGCCAACTGAATAATAAGGCTGCTTACGCCCAGCCCGGACAGCGTGCGCACCGTGCGTCCGTGAAGACAGAAGCTTTCCCGGCGCAGCTTAAGGCACTACCGCACAATTCGTCGGCAGCGCTGGCGATGCCTTTTCTGCCATCTGCTTCTTGCAGAAATCTCGATTTACCTCCAGTAAACCTTCGATTTCTGCAATCGCATCTGACAAAAAATGCATTCGCCATCGCACCAACTCATTTGTGCGGTATTGCCTTAAAGGTCTTGGTTCTGCGGAAATACAGCGCGGAGAGCAGCGCCGTCACCACCTGTCCGGCTGCTGTGGCAATGGCCGCACCGGATACGCCCCAATGCAGCACGAAAATAGCGATGGGGTCGAGGATCAGGTTCATGACTGCGCCCACGATGGTGGAGGCCATGGCGTACTGCGGAGAGCCGTCCGCACGAATGATGCCGTTGCAGGCGGACGTGAACATGTAAAAGGGCAGACCGATCAAAATGGGCAGCATGTACGCATGGGCGTAGTCCATACACTCCGCCGTTACGCCGAAGAGCCGGAGAATATCATCCTGCCACACAAAGCCGACGAGCGTCAGCAATATGGCGCAGAGCACCGTCAACGAGATGCAGTTGCCGACGCTGCGATGGGCTTCTTCCGCATCACGCCGTCCCAGCGACAGACTGAGCAGCGCGGCGGAGCCATCGCCGATCAGCAGGGAAACAGCCAGCGCGATCACCGTGAAGGGATAAACTACGTTGGTGGCAGCGTTGCCCAGATAGCTCACGCCCTGACCGATGAAAATCTGATCGACGATGTTATATAGGGCGCTGACCAGCATGGACAGTACGCAGGGGACGGAGAATTTCAGCAGCAGCTTTCGAATGGGCTCCGTGCCCAGATAGGCGCTGTGTTGTGCGGTGGTTTCATATTGTGCGTTTTCCATTTTCTCAACCTCCATACAAAAAAGCACGCGACCGAAAAGCTAGATTTACACCTTTCGGTCACGTGCTTTCAATATTAAGGCAATACCGCACAATTCGTTGGCAGCGTAGGCGATGCCTTTTCCGC
>USCW01000044.1 GCA_900553315.1 uncultured Eubacteriales bacterium | reverse complement strand
TGGGGAGGAGGGGCTTCTCTCAGAGAAGCCGCCTCCTCCCCAGAATCTCCCCTAAAACGTCTTTTCGGGAGGGAGCGCGAGGGAGGGTGCTTTTCTGTCAGAAAAGCACCCTCCCTCGCAATCACATACATTTTATTTTCCCAGCATCGCGGCGCCGATGATGCCAGCGTCGGGGCCCAGCTTCGCCAGCTCAATGCGGGCGTGGGGCATCGTCTTGAAGAGAAGGTATTTCGGAACCTCGGCGCGAACCGCGTCCAGCAGGAAGGCGCCTGCCTTGCTCACACCGCCGCCCAGTACGACCACCTCGGGATCAAGGAACTGCATAATGCTTGAAATCGCTTGCGATAGATAGGAGACGTATTCGCGGAAAACCGTTAGCGCAACTTCGTCTCCCGCCTTCGCCGCATCGAATACAACCTTCGCGTTGATCGCACTCGCGTCGCCGTTTACGGCGGTTAGGATCGCGCTTTCGGGATGCTGCGCAACGGCTTCCTTCGCCATGCGAATGATCGCCGTCGCGGAACAGTAGCGCTCCACACAGCCATGGTTGCCGCAGGTGCAGGGCTCGCCGCCAACCTTCAGGATCATGTGGCCGATCTCACTGCCCACGCCGTGAAAACCGTTCCATACCTTGCCGTGGATCACAATGCCGCCGCCCACGCCGGTGCCCAGCGTCAGAAAAACGCTGGAATCCGTGTTCGCGCTCACACCCGCAACGCTCTCCGCCAAGCCCGCAACGGTCGCGTCGTTGTCAATATAAACAGGCTTGTCAATGTATTGCTGATATTCTGCACGCAGGGGCACATCGTGCCAGCCCAGATTCGTGCAGAAAATCACATTACCGGTCTTGTTGTCGCCAATGCCCGGAATGCCCACGCCTACGGCCTTCACATCGTCCATCGTCAGCTCGGCCTTGGCTACCGCAGAACGCGTGCAGTCCGCCATGTCGCGGATCATCTCCTGATAAGGCCGTCCTACTCCCGTGGGAAAGCTGTCCTTGGCAATGATCTCGCCCTGCTCGTTGACCACACCGACCTGTACGCCCGTGCCGCCCACGTCAATACCGATATACACCATGGAAATCCCCTCCATCCAGCCGGCCGCTTACTGCTGGCCGCTGTTCTTCATAATCATTTCGTTCAGCCGCCGATCCAACTCGTGCGCGGCGCTGTAGCCCATGCGCTTCAGGCTCAGGTCGCGGGCCGCTACCTCAATAATAATAGCCAGATTGCGTCCCGGACGCACGGGCATGATCTGATGCGGCACCTTCACGCCCAGAATCGTGATGTATTCCTCGCTCAGACCCAGCCGGTCGTACTCCTTGCCCTCGACCCACTTTTCCATGTGCATAACGAGGTCGATGGACTTGCTCAGCGCCACAGCGCCAACGCCGTACATGGCGCGGATGTCAATGATGCCGATGCCGCGAATCTCCATGAAGTGGCGCACCATCTCCGGGCATTCGCCGGTCAAGCGATCATCGGATACGCGGCAGATGTCCACCACGTCGTCCGCCACCAGCTGATGGCCGCGCTTGACCAGCTCCAGCGCCGCTTCGCTTTTGCCTACGCCGCTCTCGCCCGTCAACAGTACACCCACGCCGTACACATCCACCAGCACGCCGTGGCGGGTCACGCGGGGCGCGAGGCAGCGGTTCAGGTAGTTGATGGCGGTGAAGGTGAACTTGGTCGTCACCATATCGGTCTGGTAGACCGCAATATCCCGGGCCGCCGCCGCCTGCAGCAGATCCTCCGGCGGCGTCATACCGCGGCAAATGACCACGCAGGGCAGGTCATAGGAGAAATATTCCTTGAGCATCTGCCGCCGCGCCTCGGGCTCCAGCGATTCCAGATAGGTCATTTCCACCTTGCCGATGACCTGCGGGCGCTCAAAGGCGAAGTATTCATAGAATCCGCAGAACTGCATACCGGGACGGTTCAGGTCGGTGGTACGGATGTCCCATTCGGTTTTTGTCGAGGGGGACAGCTCGGTCAGGTGCAATGTTTTGGCAAAATCCGCTGCCTGGATCATGGTGTATCCTCCTTACAGCAAAAGCGATTCGATATAACGGGCCACGCCGTCCTCCTGATTGGTGCCGCAGACGTGGCGAACCTGCGCCTTCACGTCCTCCCGGGCGTTCGCCATGGCAACGCCTTCCCCGGCCCACGTGAGCATACTCAGGTCGTTCAGGCTGTCGCCGAAGGCCATGAACTCCTCCGCATGGAGTCCCCAGCGTTCCGCCAGATATTTCAAGGCATTGCCCTTGGTGGCGTTGCGGGGGTTCATTTCCAGAAAATAGGGCTTGGAGCAGCTGACGGCGGCGATGTCGGAGAACAGCCGTTGGGCTTCAGGAAGCATCCGTGCGATCTTCTCCGGCTCGGCCATCATGAGGATTTTTCCCGTCGGGCGATCAATAAAGTCAACCAGATTGCCGATATTCTGTCCCGTCAGCATGGATGCGGAGGCATACGCGTCGGCCCATTGCTTTTCACCGGCGAAATAAAAATGATCGTCGTAATAGCATTGGGCATAGCAGTCGGTTTCCTGTGCGAACTGCGCGCAGCGTTTGGCCTGTTCCACGGTGAAGGCCTCCTGCTTCCACAATTCGCCCTTGGGGCTGTACACGTCCGCGCCGTTGCAGGCGACGAAGGCGGAGGCGCAGCCCATTTGCTCTATAAAGCCGATCATGCTGCCCCGTGCGCGTCCGCTGGCGGGGACGATATGGATGCCCTTATCCGCCGCCCTCCGCAGAATTGTCAAGGTATACGGTGTGATCTCCCGGTCGTCATTCAGCAGCGTATCATCCATATCAAAGGCAATCGCCTGAATCATGTCCACTCTCCCTTTCGCGCTCTCTCCCGCCATTATACCAAAAACCCCCGCATTCCGCCATAAGAAATTTTAAGGGGGACGTGGGGAGATTCTGGGGGAGAGGCCGCTTCTCTGAGAGAAGCGCCTCTCCCCCAGACCTCCTCTCCCGAAGAGCGGCTGGCGTTTGGGCTGTGTCATTTCTCTTGCTTGGTTCCGCCTGTGAGGTGGGTGCGGATACCTGTTTGGTGGTTGTGGTCACGGCGGCTGACAGAGCCGCCGCGACCGTGCGGCGGGTGGGAACGGTAGCGATGGTGACAAAGAAAAAAGGGCCCGGCTGCTGAGTTCGGCAGCCGGGGAGCCCTCGCTTCTTTTACTTTTCTACTTTTAGAGTCATGCCGTAGCCGTAGCGGCCGCTTTCGCGTCCGTACAGCGCCAGACCGCCGCTGCCCTTCACGCGGAAGGTCAGCGCGAAGCGGCCCTCCTGCACGATGCCGGGCAGCAGGTTCGCGGGAATTTTGATCCGCTGCGCTTCGCCGTAGGAGCCCGCCTCGTCCAGCAGACGGTCGTTGGGCTGGGCGTGCCACGACAGCGTACCGCGCGCGTCGCACCAGTCGTTGCGCAGGTACAGGGTGTCGATCACCTGGTCGTCCACCAGCACCTCCACAGTGGAGGGGAAGCGCGTCTCGTCGGTCATCCAGTAGGAATTATCGAAGGAGCCGCGATCCACGCAGTAGCCGCGCATGAAGGCGTGATCCACCTCGGCCTTGCCAACGATGTGGCGATCCTTTTGCAGCACGCGCTTTGCGCCCGCCTCGAAGAAGAGCGTCATGCTCCGCATGGCCTGTCCGCGGGGCACATGCACGATGTACGTGACCTGACCCTCGCCGCCCATGCTCAGCTTTTCGCCGCCCATGGACTGCCACACGGCCTCGAAGCCCTCGGTCTTGCCGGAGGACACGGGAATCTGAACGAAGCCGGCGGGGAGCGCCGCGTGTACGTCGAAGGTGGTGAAGTTGCGGGACACCACCTCGCCCTGCTCATCCAGCAGGTACAGGGACAGCACAGCGGCGGCATTCTCTGCGGGCATCCGCACGGTGAGGGCGGGCAGCGCCGTCACGCCGTAGCCGAAGGCGGGCAGCTTCATGGAGCCGCTGGCGTCGGTCACGCGGCCGTCCAGCCCGTCATGCCACAGCTCCCAGCGGAGGGTGCAGTGCTTGCCGTGCAGCGCGGAGGAGAAGCTGGACAGGTACAGCGGCACGGTGACGCGCTCCTGTGCGGCGGCGTTCTGCATGGGTGCGCAGTCCACCGCGACGAAGTCGGCGGCGTGCAGGTCGCGCAGGGTCATCCCCCGGCAGAAATCCTGATAGCCGAAGTCCTTTTCCTCGCTGTCGATGCGGTAATAGCCGTTGAATTCGTTGATAACGTCATGGAATTCCGTAAAGACGAAGCCGCAGAGCTTCTCATGCAGCCGATATTCGTTCAGCATGTAGTGATACTGCCACGCCAGATCGCTGTCGCCCGCGGAGCCGTCCACGCCCCACACCATGCCGCATTCGCTGTTCATCAGCGGTGCGCCGGTCTGGGCGTTGCCCTCGGTGAAGTTGAAGGTGGAGCCCTCGAAGGTATGCTCCACCACGTTGCGGACATGGTCGCGGAGGCGGCCATAGCCGTTGATGTAGTAGTGCCACGTATTCAGGTCGGTCTCCACATGGTCGTAATTGCAGGCGGAGTTATCTTCGATCAGGCGGGTGGGATCGAGGGCCTTGGCACGGCGATAGATGCTGCGCACCCACTCCTGTGTTTCCTTCAAATAAACGCGCTTGGTGCCTTCCTGCGTGAACAGGCCCCACGTCTCATTGAACATGACCCACGCGAAAATGCCGGGGTGGTTCGCGTCGCGGCGGAGCATATCCGGCCATTCGTTTTCGTAGGCGCTGCGGGCCTCCTCGTTGGGCTCGCCCCAGAAGCAGGGCACGTCCGCCATGACCAGCATACCCATGCGATCCAGCCAGTAGAGCTTGCGGGGCTCCTCGGGCTTGATATGGATACGCACCATGTTCAGCCCCAGCCGCTTGAGCAGCCACGCCTCGGCACGGATGCTTTCTTCGTCGGGGTAGGTGAAGTGTCCCTTGGGGTTATAGGCCTGATCCAAGGTGCCGTTCAGATAAATGGGCTTGCCGTTGAGCAGGATCCACGGGAAGTCCCGGCCGTCCACCTTGCCCACGGTGATCTCACGAATGCCGAAGTAGGTGCCGATCTCGTCGGTCTCTCCGTCCTGCGTCAGCAGCAGCAGACCCTCATACAAATAGGGATCGTCCGGCGACCAGAGGCGGGGCTCGTCGAAGTGCAGCGTCAATGCCGCCTGACCGTTCTGGACGGTGGTCTGTACCCGCTGATCCGCAAAGGCGGCGGTCAGCGTCGCACCGTCGGGACCCTGCACCTGCGCGGTGATCTGCACGTCGCCGCTGCACTTGGTCACGATGCGGAAATCCTCAATATACGCCTGGGGGCGATCCTCCAGCCAGACGGTCTGCCAGATGCCCTGCGTTTCGCCGTAGCCCTGTTTGCCGTGAGTTTGCGTTTCCCGGCGATAGTCCTCGGCACGGACTTCAACCACGTTTGCGCCCTCGTGCCACAGCGCAGTCACGTCCAGCTCGAAATAGGTGTAGCCGCCCTGATGATGTCCCGCGTGGGCGCCGTTGACGTACACGTCCGCTGCATAATCTACCGCGCCGAAGCACAGAAACAGCCGTCCCTTGGGCGCGAAGCGCACCGTGCGGCGGTACCAGCCGATACCTGCCACGTTCTCCTGCACCTTCGAAAGCGGCGCGACCCAGCTGAAGGGCACGACGATGGTGCGGTCATAGTTTGCGCGGCCGTCCGCGAAGGTCTGCTCTGCGGCCTCTTCTCCGGCGGGGAAAAGCTTAAAGTCCCAGTCGCCGTTCAGGTTCAGCCAGCGCCGCCGCTCCCGCTCGGGGCGGGGGAATTCTTTCTTCGGGATCATTTGCGTCATAGAGAAATAACCTCCTTGTCAGGTCATGGTTGATGGCTTTATTATGGGCGGCTTCCGCCCGGTTGGCAATCCGTGATACTCCTCAAAAGTTGACATTTTCTACTGCCTTTGCTATCCTGTCTCTTAAAGGAGATGGACGCTGTGCAGGTGACGGTGGAGCTGGTGCGCCAGCGCTGGCACGAAAAGGCGGGTTTTTCGCTGAACCGGCCCACGGGTGCGGGCTGCTATATTCTGCTGCATTTTCTGACCCCGGTGACGCTGAACATTCGCGGTGCGACCGTACAGGCGGAGCCCGGCTCGCTGATCGTTTTCTCCCCCGACTGTCCGCACGGCTTTGTCAGCCGAGAAGAGCTGATCCACGATTGGATGCACCTGACCGGGGACGTGGCCGGGCTGATGGAGGAATACGGTCTGCGGGCGGATACGCTGTATCATCCCGGTGTGGCGGCGGCCATCAGCGAGATCACGGGCTTGCTGGAGACGGAGTTCTTCGCCCGACGCCCCCTGTGGCCCCAGCTGGCGGAGGTCAAGCTGCGGGAGCTGTTCATCCGTGCGGTGCAGAGTCTGAGCGCCGGTGCGCCGCGTATTCCCTTGAGTCAGGAGACGGCGGAGGCGCTGCGGCGGATGCGGACGCAGATGCTTGCGGCTCCGGAACAGGACTGGTCGGTGCAAAAAATCGCGGCGGAGCTGAATCTCAGCCCCTCCCGGCTCCACGCGCTGTACAAGGCCGCCTTTGACATTGCGCCCCGGCAGGACGTGATCCTCATGCGGGTGGAAAAGGCGAAGGCCCTCCTGTGGCAAAACAACTCCGTCACCGAGACCGCCGCCCAGCTGGGCTATGCCAGCGTGTACCACTTTATTCGGCAGTTCCGGCAGGTGGCGGGGGTCAGCCCCAAGCAGTACGTGCGGCAGCGGTAAATATCCTGCGCGGGACAGCGCTTTCAGCAGACCGTTAAGCGCCGCATTGGTACGGAGATGAAAAAGTCTTGCCTTCTTTTGCCGAAAACGCTGGCAAAATCCCCTTTACTTTTGGCAGAAAAATATTATAATAGGGATGATAACGTTCGCAAGGATGGGGACGGCGGCGAGGAGCTTCGAAGCGAGCCGGGGCATGGTGCAAGCCCGGTGAAGCGATGCGCAGAGCGGATCACCCCGGAGCGAGACCTTTCGAGGCACAGGCGGAGAGAGGCCCGGGAGCTCCCGATACAGAGCGCGAGAGTGGACGGCGCGTGCGTGCCGTCAACCTTGGGTGGTACCGCGGATCGACAGCATCCGTCCCAGGAAAGTCCTGGGGCGTTTTTTTATTGGGAAAACGTCCCGGAGCAGGCAGTCTGCCAAGCATTGACAAAGGAGGTTCACCCCATGTACAACAAGGTTTCTACAGACCTGAATTTCGTTGCCCGTGAGCGGGACGTGGCGCAGCTGTGGAAGGACAAGGACATCGTGCATAAGTCCTTCGCCCTGCGCGACGACAGCAAGGAGCACTTCACTTTCTTTGATGGCCCGCCAACGGCCAACGGCAAGCCTCATATCGGCCACATCGAGACCCGCGTCATTAAGGATCTGTTCCCCCGCTTCTGGACCATGAAGGGCAAGAACGTGACCCGTAAGGCCGGCTGGGACACCCATGGTCTGCCCGTGGAGCTGGAGGTCGAAAAGCTGCTGGGTTTGGACGGCAAGCCGCAAATCGAGCAGTACGGCATTGAGCCCTTCATCGGCGAGTGCAAGAAGAGCGTGTGGAAGTATCTGCACGAGTGGGAAAAGATGAGCGATCAGGTAGGCTACTGGGTGGACATGGAGCACCCCTACGTGACCTATCATAACGACTATATCGAGAGCGAATGGTGGAGCCTGAAGCAGATCTGGGAGAAGGGAATGCTGTATCTTGGTCACAAGATCGCGCCCTACTGCCCCCGCTGCGGCACCGCCCTGTCCAGCCACGAGGTGGCGCAGGGCTACAAGAATGTGAAGGAAGTCTCCGCCATTGCCCGCTTCCACGTAAAGGGCATGGAGAACACCTCCTTCCTTGCATGGACGACCACCCCGTGGACGCTGCCCAGCAACCTGGCGCTGTGCGTGAACCCCGGCGCGACCTATGTGCGCTTCACCTGCGAAGGCGAGGACTATATCATGGCCAAGGCGCTGGTGGAGAAGGTCTTCGAGGGCAAGGAAGTGGACGTTCACGAGGAAATGGTGGGTCAGAGCCTTGTGGGCATGGAGTACGAGCCCCTGTATCATTTCGTGGAGCCCGAGGGCGGCAAGGCTTGGGTCGTGGTGGCGGATAACTACGTCACGATGGAGGACGGCACCGGCATCGTCCATATTGCACCTGCCTATGGTGAGGACGACAACCGCGTCTGCAAGCAGAACGGCATTGCTTTCGTTAATCTGGTGGACACGCAGGGCTGTCTGTCCAAGGAGACCAAGTGGCCGGGCGTGTTCGTCAAAAAGGCCGATCCTATGGTGCTGGACGATTTGAAGGAGCGCGGACTGCTGTTCGCGGCGATTCCCTTCGCCCATGATTATCCCTTCTGCTGGCGCTGCGATACGCCCCTGCTGTATTATCCCCGCCCCACGTGGTACATCAAGATGACCGCCGTGCGGGATCATCTGGTGCGCAACAACCGCACCATCAACTGGATGCCCGATCACATCAAGGAAGGCCGGATGGGCAACTTCCTTGAGAACGTCATTGACTGGGGTCTGAGCCGCGAGCGCTACTGGGGCACGCCCCTGCCCGTGTGGACCTGCGAATGCGGTCATGTGCATGTGGTGGGTTCCATTGAGGAGCTGCGCAAGATGGCCGTGAAGGATCCCGGCCCGGACATCGAGCTGCACCGCCCCTATATCGACGAGGTGACGCTCCGCTGCGAAAAGTGCGGCGGCGAAATGCACCGCGTTCATGATGTGATCGACTGCTGGTACGATTCCGGCTCCATGCCCTTCGCCCAGTGGCATTATCCCTTTGAAAATAAGGAAGTTTTCGAGAAGAATTATCCCGCAAACTTCATTTCCGAGGCCATTGACCAGACCCGCGGCTGGTTCTACACGCTGGAGGCCATCTCCACGGTGCTGTTCGACCGTGCGCCCTTTGAAAACTGCATCGTCATGGGTCACGTGCAGGACGCGGAAGGTCACAAGATGTCCAAGCATCTGGGCAACGTGGTCGATCCCTTCGTGATGCTGGATAAGTTCGGCGCGGACGCGCTGCGCTGGTACTTCTATACCACCACCGCGCCGTGGCTGCCCAAGCGCTTCTCCGAGGCCGCCGTGCAGGAGGGGCAGCGCAAGTTCCTCGGCACGCTGCAAAACGTGTATGCGTTCTTCGCCATGTATGCGCAGATCGACGGTTTCGACCCCGTGGCGCATCCCTTGGACAAGGTGCAGCTGAGCCTGATGGACAAGTGGATTCTGTCCAAGCTGAACAGTCTGGTTGCCAAGGTGGACGCTGACCTGACGGCCTACCGCATCCCCGAGCCCGCCGGTGCGATTCAGGACTTCGTGGATGAGCTGTCCAACTGGTATGTCCGCCGCGGCCGCGAGCGCTTCTGGGGCAAGGGCATGGCGGGCGACAAGGAAGCGGCCTTCGCCACGCTGTATCATGTGCTGGTGACACTGAGCAAGGTGATCGCGCCCTTTGTGCCCTTCATGGCGGAAGAGATCTATCAGAATCTGGTGGTCAACAACGTACCCGGTGCGCCGGAGAGCGTCCACCTGTGTGATTTCCCGACCTGCGAGGAGCAATACGTGGATAAGCACATGGAGGAGCAGATGGAGGCGCTGCTGGAGGTTGTGCAGCTAGGCCGTGCCTGCCGCAACGCCGCCAATATGAAGGTGCGTCAGCCCGCTGCCGCCCTGTATGTGAAGGGCGCGAGCTTCGAGAGCGATTACAGCGATCTGTGCAAGGATGAGCTGAACGTGAAGCAGGTCATCTTTACCGAGGACGCCCGTGCCTTCACCTCCTACAAGCTGAAGCCTCAGATGCGCACGCTGGGCCCGAAGTACGGCAAGCTGTTGGGCAAGATCGGTCAGCACCTGCAAACCATGGACGGCAACGAAGTGGTGGACGCCTTCAACGCGGGTCAGACTGTGACCTTTGACGTGGAGGGCACGCAGGTGGTACTGGAGGCCGGCGACGTGCTGACGGAGCCGACGCAGAAGCCGGGCTTCATGGCGCAGCAGGACAAGGGCGTGACGGTGGTGCTGGACACGAACCTGACCGACGCGCTGGTGGCTGAGGGCTATGCCCGCGAGGTGGTCAGCAAGGTACAGACCATGCGCAAGGAGGCCGATTTCGATGTAACGGATCGTATTGAGGTTCGTTACGTCTGCGGAGACAAGCTGGCCAATGCCATTGAGCAGGGCCGCGACATGATTATGAACGGTGTTCTTGCCGTTTCCCTGAACCGCGCAGCAGCCGAGGACGGCTGGGTCGCCAAGGACTGGGACATCAACGGCGAAAAGGCAACGCTTGCGATCCGCAAGTAAAAAAGTTGGAAGGTACTGCGAGGGAGGCGGCTTCTTTTCAAGAAGCCCCTCCCTCGCGCTCCCT
>USCW01000043.1 GCA_900553315.1 uncultured Eubacteriales bacterium | reverse complement strand
GGGGGAGAGGCGCTTCTCTTAGAGAAGCGGCCTCTCCCCCAGAGCTCCCCCACGCCTCACTCCCACGTTTCCCATACTTCTGGGCAGTAGCCGACGGTGACTTTGGCGGCGTTGCGAACAATGGGACTGCGAAGGAGCCATGGAGTCTCGAGGATCGCGTCGAGAATCATTGCGTCCTGATTGTAGTAACAGGCAGGATGCTCCTTGACCTTTTTGTCTTCGCGGTCGATCAGGTTTTGCGCACCAATGGCCCGGGCGAAAACCTCCAACTCCCGGCGACCCAGCTTGTGCTTCTTCATGTCCATCATCTGCACGGGAATGCGGCGCTCCTTGAAATACCGCTCCGCCTTCTGCTGGTCAAAGTTCTTCTTGACCGCGTAAATCTGAATGTTCATGCCTTCCTCCTGCGAACATCGTCGCCTAAAAATTGCAGCAGCGTGCATTGACGCGGGTCTAATAAGCGGGACGCAATGCGCTCCGTGTAGCGCGCCTGTAGCTCCGTCGCGTTCAGGTTCGTGCTGATGACCGTGCCCTTCCCGGAGGTCTGACGCTCATTGATGAGATTGAAAAGCTGCACGATCGTGATGTTCTCCATCAAAGGCTCGCTGCCTAAATCGTCCAGCATCAGTACGTCCGTCTCCATCAGCGTGTCTAACTCGCCTGTGTTGTTGGAGAAATATGCCTTCCGCGCAATATCCAGAAAACGATAAGCGCTCAGCATCAATACATTCAGCCCGCGATCCAATAACCGCTTCGCCATCGCGTGCATCAGAAACGTCTTGCCAAGCCCACTCTGTCCCATTAAAAGCAGATCGGGCGTGCGGGCGTGCGGATACGTGTCGGCATATTCCTCGCAAATGTCCCGCAGCATTCCCATACATTGGCGCTGACTGATGGGCTGATGGGGGAGCGGCGCATCCGAAAAAAGCTGCTCGCTGTAGTTCTCAAAGGATTGCTCACCCTTCTCCGAAAGCCCCACACGGCGATATAACCGGGCGTAATAGCGGCTTTTCATGCAGTCGCACATCTCCCGCACCGTGTCGCCTACATAGCCCGTGTCCTTGCACTGGGTACAGCGATATACCGGGTCCAGATAGTCCGCTGCATAGCCGTTCTGCTTTAATAGGCGGCTGATCTGCCCGGAAAGCACCTCCATCTGCTGCGGCAGATTGTCCGCCGTGGACTGCCCTGCCAGTACGCTGCGCACTCCGCGGAAAATCAGCTGCTGTCGCTCCTCTAATAATGCGGCAATTTCTGGGCACTTGGCGGCAACCTCCCGGCGGCGGCGTTCCTCTTCCATGGCGTCCGCGGCGCGAAGCTGCTCATATTCCGTCATCAGCTCCCGTAAAATCGCGTTACGCATCACCCTTCAGCTCCTTTATCTTCTGCTGCATCCATGCGGGCAGCTCGTCTGAGGATTCGTAGGTTCGCTGAGTGTATTGCTGCTCGCCCACCACTTTGCCCTGCCGACGCGGCACGGGTGCGGCGGGACGATTGCTGGCGGCCTCTGCGGCGAAAGTCGAGCGGGCCGCTTCCACCTGATCGGGGGTCGTGATGCCCTGCGCATGGTAAGCAGTTAGCAGCTTGTCCAGATAGGGCATGGGCTTTTCAGCATCCCGGGCATAGGCCGCGCAGAAGAGGATCATCTCTTCGTTGTATCCCAGTTCACTTGTCCACTTGGTCAGCAGCGCACGGTCGCCCGCCGAGGGACGACCCGGACGGCCCCAAAGCTCGTACAGCGTGCTGAGGAAGGTGTTTTGCCGATCTACCTGATCGAGACTGGCCTGCACCTGCGCGGAGGTTTGCAGTCCCTTCCGCTTCCAAATCCTCAGCGTGGTCAGCACGTCCGGCAGGTCGCCGCCCACCTTGGCACAGGCACGGCCCGCCATGAGGATAATATCATCGGGGTACAGCTGGCGCATTTGGCTATACAACTCAAGGGTGCCCTCATTGATGGACACGCCCGGGGCATTCATGACGCGAAGCAGCGCCTTGAGAGGGGCATACTGCTCCTGTTCGCCCTGGCGGAGCTTTTCGACCTGCGTGGCGGAGGTCAATGCGCCGCCGGAGCGTTCGCGCATTCCCTGCAAAATGCCGTTGAGGTATTTCATGGTGGGTTCGCCGTTCAGGGTTTCCACACAGGCGGCCTCAATGGCCTCGGGGGTGAAGCCCCATTCCTTGACCCACTTGGTATACATATTGCGTTCATCGGTGCTGGCGGGACGGGGACGACCAAAGCGGCGAATAAGGCGCTTCAGACCCTCTTCGATCTTCTTTTCCCGGCTGAGGATTTCCTCGGCTTCCTCGATGGTCTGCACATGGGCCGCCGCCAGCTCGGTGGCTTTTTTCTGCGCCGTGGTAAAGCTGAAATGCTTGCCATGGTTAGCGATCATATAATTGATGAGCATGAGCACGACCTCTTGCGGGAGACCCATATCCTCGACCCATTCATAGGCGAGGGTGGTTTCGCTGCCATGGAGCTTGCGGTCATCGCCAAAGGCGGCGTAGAGGGATTCTGCGAAATCCTCATAAGCGAGGTCACGCGGGGTGGCATCGCGGTTGAAGAACTGCTGGTAGACGTTGACATAGACGAACTGCGGCGGGTTATCGCTGACGCGGCGGACAAGGCCGCGGCGCTCCCAATGCCGGTAGGCGGCCAGCACCTCTTCCATGGTCAAGTTGAGGTCATGACTGATCTGTTCCAGCGTCATATCGCTGCTGGGGTGATAGCATTGCATGAGGCCGTACAGGTAGACCTTCACATAATCGCCTCGTGCGGTCGGCATATATTCCAAAATAAACTGATTTGCCACCGGCGTAGCGTCAAACATGGCAAACTGCGCGTCAAATCCAAACAGTCCCAAGGAAACACTCCTTTCAAGGGGGAGAGTGGGAGGCGGGGGTACTCCGGGGGAGGCGGCTTCTCTGCGAGAAGCCCCTCCCCCAGGCCCCCTCCCGAAGAGCGGCTGGCGTTTAAGGGGGTATGTTTTTCGGAGGTGGTTCCGCCTGCGAGGCGGGGGGCGGTTCCTTGCTGGCTGAGTGAGTCCACGGCGGCTGACAGAGCCGCCGCGGACGTGCTAGGTGGGGGTACGATAAAGTCAGCCAAAAGGCTCCCTCCTCAGAGGAAGCTGTCACGCGCATGACTGAGGATAAGCCCCGCAGTTGGATTTTCCTACCCACCGCAGAAAAAGCCGCCTTCTCCTTATTCCTCCAGCTTCTCCTTCACTTCACGACCCTCGCGCAGCAGACGGCGCATAGTTTCACGGTCGTCGTTAGCCATCGCGTCTCGATAGGCGGCAAGATTCTCCACAAGGTTGGAGATTTCAGGCAGCAGCGCTTCTTTATTGTCGAAAAACAGCTCTGTCCACATGCCCTCGTTCAGCCGGGCTACGCGGGTCATGTCCGCGAAGCTCCCAGCGGAGAAGCCGCGATGCTTCTGAGCAAGGGGACATTTGACATAGGCGCTGGACACCACATGCGCCAGTTGAGAGGTATAGGCGATCATTTCGTCATGCACCTGCGGGGTGGTGAACTGCACCCGTCGGAAGCCCAGCGTCAGGAAGAAATCCTTCAGCCAAGTGAGCGTTTCCGGGGTCGTACCTGCCACAGGGGTGAGAATCATGCTGGCACGATCAAACAGATCGTCCTTGGCATAGCGGAAGCCGGAGAATTCCCGGCCCGCCATGGGGTGACCGCCGCAGAAGTGCCACGTCTTGTCCTTGGCCAGCGCGTTCAGCGGCGTGCAGACAGCTTGCTTCACGCCACCGCAGTCGATGACCCATGCGCCGGGCTTGAACTGTGTTTGATGGGCGGTGATCCACGCTACGATCGCGGCAGGATACAGGGCAACCAGCACCACGTCGCACTCGGCGAGATTTCCCTCCGTCAGCGTGCCGTCGATAGCGCCCAGTAAATCGGCTTGCAGCATGGTCTGCGGGTCAATATCCTGTCCCAGTACAGTAAAATCCGTATGCACCTTGATGGTTCGGGCGAGGGAACCGCCAATCAGGCCGAGGCCGACAATACCAATCGTCATAAGGCATCCTTCCTTCTCATGTGTAATAAATGAAAGTGTGCGCTTCCGTTGAAAAGGCCCCGCGATGCGCAGAAGGCGTCGCGGGGCAAAGCCGGTGTAACAGCTTAGTCATCGTAGTGTCTGCTGGAACGGCGACGCCGCGGAGCCTCCGAGGCGTTGGAAGCCGTCGTCTGCGCGGACGTTTCAGAAGCGTCGTCGGAGCTTTCCTCGCTGTTTTCCATGGGTGAGGTTTGGGAGATGCGCCGTCCGCTGGTGCGGGGATACAGCGCCTGCATGGTCTCCTCCAGCACACCGCCGTCCTGTTCCGTGCCGCCTGCCTCTTCGACCTGCTCTGTGTCGTACTGGGCGGGCAGACCAGTTTCATCCTCGATTTCCTCTTCCGCGACCTGCTCGGCCGTTTCCGCTTCAGGAGCGGTCAAGTCAGCTTCCTCAGATATTGTAGCCATGGGGGACTCGCTGTGACCGCCCTTGTGCGACTTTTCCTTCGGCGCGGGAGCGTTGTAGTCACGGTAATTGCCGCGTTCCAGATGGTCGTAAGCCTTATCGGACTGAGCCTTCTGCTGCGCACGGCGCACCAGACCAATCGCCAGTAGGAGGCCGCTGATGATCGCCAGAATCAGGCAGACAATCCACAGCACGCGCAGCAAGCTCTGCACGGAGCTCACGTAGGACGGCAGTCCGTCGTCCGTGGGAATATCCTCATGCACGGGCTGAGGCGGCGTGACGATAGGCGCCTCGGTGGGTACCGGCGTGGGATCCGCATAGCCGATGTACAGGATATTGCTGTTGAAGGAAACGTCCTCCTGCAAAATGTTCTTGCACGTGGCGACAAACTGGTACTGACCCGCCATGGAGACATCAATATCACGGGTGAAGGAGCGGCTTTCGCCCGCCAGAATGGAGGGGAAGTTGTATAACTTCACGCCAGACGCGGTAACATTCACGTCTTTGACCTCGTTCTGACCGTTGTTGGTCACGGTTACGGTGAACTTGACGGTACCGGGAATGGCATAAACGGTATCCCGGTCGCTTTCTGCATTCACGGACAGGCTCACCTGATTTTCTGGGCTTACCATGGAGACAGAGACCTTGTTCGTGGTGGTGGTGGTTTCCATCTCTGCGGCGTTGATGCCGGTCACGGTGAAGAGATAGTCCACGGAATCGGTGATGGTAACTTCCTTGGTAAGCTTCGCCGTCTTGCCCTTGGCCAGCGTCTCGTTCTGGAAAACGGTGCCCAGCGTGGAATCGGTGACGGTGATGTTGTTATAATCCACGCTGCCGGTATTCTTCAGCGTCAGCGTCAGCGTGACAACGTCGCCCGCCGAGCCGCCCTTTTTATCGGCGGCCAGCGTAGCGCTCAGATTCACCTCGCCATACTGAATGGTTGCTTTTTCCTTCTTGGTGGACTGCGTTTTACCGTTTGCCTTATAGGTGATGGTGGGCTGACTGGTCAAATTCTTGGTGCCCATCTTCACGGTGAAGGTGTAGGAGCCGCGTTCACCCGCCTTGATGGACGCAATGGTGCCGGAGGTCTTGGAAATACTGCTATTTTCCTTGATGGTCACGTTGGTGATGTCCACCTCGCCGGCGTTCACCACGTCGTAAACCACGCTGACCTCCTGCCCCTTAGAGGCGATGGGCGGGGTGATGGTGCGGTTGATTTCCACCTGCACTTTCCCAGCGGCGGTGCTGCTGGTGGTCGTGGTGGAGTCGCCTGCAGCGGGATTGCTGGTGGAGGTGTCGCTTTCGGCGGTGTAGGTAATAGCCTTAGAGAAATTCTTGGTCTTATTGAGCAACTCGCCGTCGTCATCATAGACGGAATACTTGATCTTGAAGGTGATCTTTCCGGCCTCCAGCTGCTTCTGGGTCACCTTCCACGTGCCGCTCCAAGACTGGCTGCTGCCCACGGTCAGGGTAGGGCTGCCAAACTCTTCAACCTGATTGCCGTTGGGATAATACAGCGTCACAGGGCCGGGCATGTCGCCCTCGCCCGTGTTGGACACGGTGATGGAGACCGTGATGGACTGCGTTTCGGTGAACTTGGTCTGGCTCAAGCTCATGGAGACCTTCAACGGGTCGTAGGCGGCCATGGCTGTGCCAAACAAGCAGCACAGGGCAAGGCACACGATCAGCCCGAGTAAAATCCGTCGTTTCATTGCAGTATACGGGCAGCGCCGCCGCCCTCCTCCTTCCGAACTTCGGGTCAGGCATTCATCCGCCCGCGGTGTGAACAGCGTGCCGCGGGGACATAGAAACCTTCTAGACTATTGTACTCGGCAAGGCGGCTCTCTGTCAAGCTGGCGCAGCGGGAAAACGGGGCTGCGGCGGCAATTTTACAGGCGGCGGGCGCAGAATTGTTACATTACATTATTGGGAAACCTCCTATCGCAGTTCCGCGAGCGTTTCTGCCAGCGGACGCTCACCACGATAGACCTGACGTGCGGCATTGTCAATGCGCGCCTGCGGCCAGAAGGCATTGACGGGACAGCCTGCCATCAGCGTGCGTTCCAGCGTGCTCCAAGGCGTTTGCGGGTAAAGCGCTACGTCCTCCCGCACGGAGAAAAGCTGCTGCTTGACGAGGGCGCGCTGCGCATCCGCTTCGCTGAGGAAGCGCAGAAACGCGGCGGCTGTGGGGGAGGCGTCGACCGTAACGCCGGCATACAGCACCACGGGAGCCAGCGCCTCCGGCGGCAGGAACAGCGCGGCAGAGAGGTTGTCCCGTGCAACTAAACGGGCGTACTGTCCCGAGGTGAGCAGGGCGGATCCGCACGCGCCGCGTCGAAATGCGGCGGCGATTTCCGCTTGTGTTAGTGCCGTATCCTGCAGCGGCAGAGCGGCTCCCTTCAGCAGCGTATGCAGCGCGAATAGCCCTTGTCCTCGCGCCAGCAAAGGCGTTTGCAGGGTGCCCAAGGCTTCCAGCGGGAGCATCGCCGGTGTGGCGGTGACGGCTTCCATGGAGGGCATGGCACGGCCCAGCAGGGTCGTTGGTGCGGGCGTCGCAACCGTTTCCGGGGATAGCTTGCCGTCCACGGCCAACACCCAGCCCTCTGCGGCCAGCGGCAGCGCGTATTGCGCACCCAGCCAGCGTCCGCTTTGCACATAGCTTTCCCGAAGCCTCGTTTCGCCTTGCAGCGGGATGAGCAGTTGCTCAGGCGCAGTGAAGGTGCCGCCGGAAAAGACCAGTACATCCGGCAGAATGCATCCCTCCGCCAGACATTCCTCTGCGGAGACCTGTCGCAGATACACGGATACCCCGGCATTCTGCCGCTCAAAAGCCGCACATTGTCCACGAAGCCATGCGCTGGAGCCCGTGGGGCCGGACACGTCCCATACACGGAGCAGCGTGCGCGGGATGCTCTGCGAGGGAGCGAAGGGGACGGCAGTATGTGAAGTGATGTGATGGAACAGAACGCCTGCGATCATCAGCAGAGAAACAGCCACGGCAAGGATGCGGCGAGATTTCAAGACAACACACCTCCTGCGGTATGTATATGCGGGGCGGGCAGCGGGTAGGACAGGGCCGCCGGGAGGCTGCCCCTGCGGCAATCCGCTGCCGGGCGGTCATGGGGTCTCCCCTTACCACATTGACAAAAAACACCCTGCAATGCTATAATGTTCTTATATATAACACAATTTTTATCTACCCATTCCTTCACACAAAGGCGGAAGCATTATGACCAGAGAACAGGTCGAAACGGAAATGGCCCAATACCGCACCATTTTTACTGTGGTGCGGCTGCTGGATGCTGCGCAGGTCGGCGGCGAGGAGTCCGTCAACAGCTTTTGCAGCTGCTACAGCTATTGGGGCAAAAACACCCCCTGCCGGAACTGCATCTCCCGGCAGGTGCTGGAGGATCACCGCCAGCGCACCAAGCTGGAATACATGGGCAGCGAGGTCTTTCAGGTCACCGCCGTCTACCGCGAGGTTGACGGCGTTCCCTGTGTCATGGAGCTGATCCAGAAGCTGGACGGCGAGACCCTCATTGACCCCGAAAACGGGGACCGCCTGATAGACAGCATCGCGAGCTACCACACCAAGCTCTACCACGATGCACTGACCGACAGCTACAACCGCCTCTACTTTGAGGACGCGCTCAAGGACAAGACCGACCCCGCCGGTGTGGCCGTGCTGGATCTGGACGACTTTAAATTGATCAACGACACCTACGGCCATCAGGCCGGCGACATAGCGCTGCGCACCTGCGTTGACGTGGTGCGCGCCTGCATCCGCAAATCGGACGTGCTCATCCGCTACGGCGGCGACGAGTTCCTGCTGGTGCTGCCGAGCATTGAGCGCGCGGCGTTCCTGGCCAAGCTGGACCGCATCCGGGAGCAGCTGCACACCGCCAGCGTGCCGGGGTATTCCCGTCTGCAGCTGTCCGCCAGCATCGGCGGCGTGATAACGCAGCCCGGCGAGACCGTGGATCAGGCAGTCTCCCGTGCCGACAAGCTAATGTACCAGGCCAAGAACCACAAAAACATGGTCGTGACCGAGGACAACGCCCGGGACGGCGCTTTGAGCGCTGCCGGGCGCGAAAGCCAGACCCGCCAGAGCATTTTAATTGTGGACGACTCCGAGATGAACCGCGCCATTCTGGCGGAGATCCTGGGCAGCGACTACAACATTCTGGAGGCGACGAACGGCAGGGAATGCCTGGCCATGCTGGAGCAGTACGACACCGGCATCGCGCTGATCCTGCTGGACATCGTCATGCCGGTCATGGACGGCTTTGCGGTGCTGAGCGAGATGAACCGCAGCCACTGGATCGAGGACATCCCCGTCATCATGATCTCGAGCGAGGACGCCGACACCGTTGTGCGCCGCGCCTACGAGCTGGGCGTCTCGGACTATGTCAGCCGCCCGTTCGATGCGGGCGTCGTCTACCGCCGCGTTTTCAACACGATCAAGCTCTACGCCAAGCAGCGGCGGCTCGCCTCGCTGGTGACGAGCCAGATCAAGGAAAAAGAGAAAAACACCAAGATGATGATCTCGATCCTGAGCGAGGTCGTCGAGTTCCGCAACGGCGAGAGCGGCCAGCACGTGCTGCACATCGGCACGCTGACCCAGCGCCTTCTGGAGCGGCTGACGCAGAAAACCGACAAGTATGACCTGCCGCCCGAAACGCAGGAGCTGATCGTCATGGCATCGGCGCTGCACGACATCGGAAAGGTTGCGATAGACGATAAGATCCTGAACAAGCCCGGGCGGCTTACCCCGGAGGAGTTCGATCTTATGAAAACCCACACCGTTGTGGGCGCGAACATGCTGGACCATCTGGGCCGCTATAAAAACGAAGCGCTTGTCAAGACCGCCCACGACATCTGCCGCTGGCACCACGAGCGCTGGGACGGCCGCGGCTACCCCGACGGCCTGGCCGGGGACGACATCCCGATTTCGGCGCAGATCGTCTCGATGGCGGACGTCTACGACGCGCTGGTCAGCAAGCGCGTCTACAAGGCCGCCTACTCACCGGACACCGCGGTGCAGATGATCCTGCACGGCGACTGCGGGCAGTTCAACCCCCTGCTGCTGGAATGCCTGGTGGAAATTCAGGACGTCTTAAAGGCCGAGATCGTCGGACGGGAGAACGAATCGGAGCTCGCGGCGGCGGAAACCTCTGCGGAGGGGTCAAGACCCCTCCCTACGATGCCACGATAACGAGCGGTTTGTAGGGAGCGGTCTTGACCGCTCCGTGCCCGTGCGCGGCGGCGGATACCTCCCCTACCGCGCCACTATAAATTGTGTAATTGTTATGATATTGCGGATTTTGTTGAAAATATCCTCTGTCTATGGTAAAATAAGAAGATAACTATTAGAGAGGACTTCTCCTTCTTCATGACAAGTAAACGCGAAAAGCTGCAATACGCTTATGTATTTTTCGCCGATCTGCTCACGATGGCCGTCAGCGTGCTGCTGGCGTGGCTCATCACCGACGGGCTGTTCGGCGTGCTGATCCCCTACACCAGCACCGATTGGCTGCAGACCCTGTGCCTGCTGTTTGTGGCGTTCGTCGTCACCTTCTTCTTCTTTGACCAGGACAAAAACATCGTAACACGGTCTGAAAACGAGGAAATCAGCCTTTCCCTCCGGTTCAACATCGCGCTCGGCCTTGTTTATGCAGGCTGCATGCTGCTGGCCAAGGCCACGATGCTGGACTCCCGTTATTTTGCGGTCACAGTGCCCGCGGTCAACGCGGTGCTGCTGCCGTTCTCCCATGCGATTTTAAAGCGGCTGCTCATCCGGTTCCAGCGCAGCTGGGGCATGGAGACGCTCGTCGGCGTCGTCACAACGTCGGACCGGGCCGAGCGGCTGATCCCCGAGATTCAAAAGGACTGGTCCCGCCGGGTCGTGGGCGTCTCGCTGCTGGAGGCCACGCCCGCCGCGATCTCCACCAGAGTCTGCGGCGTCGAGGTCAAGGCGACGTTCGACGACTTCATGGACTGGATCCGGCGCGAGGCGCTCGACGAGGTCTATGTCGATGTGCCGATGGACAGCGGCGAGAGCTTCATCCCCTATCTGGAC
>USCW01000042.1 GCA_900553315.1 uncultured Eubacteriales bacterium | reverse complement strand
GGGGGTCTGGGGGAGAGGCGCTTCTCTTAGAGAAGCGGCCTCTCCCCCAGAGTTCCATCGTCTCCCTTAATGTTTTACATTTGGAAGGATTGACTTTTGGGGTGGGGTGATTTACCATGAAGGCGGATTGGATGCTTTTTTGTCGTGGAGTGAAATAAGTTTGGAGGCGGCGGACGGATGAAAACGACGCGCTTGAAGAAGATTTTGACGTGGCTGCTGTGCATGGGCTTGCTGTGCGCGTGGCCCTTTGCCGGCATGGCCGAGCAAACCACCCTGTCGGTGGATTTTCGCGGACTGCACGCCAACGCGGAGGGGGAGTGGCTGACCGAACCGCTGCGGGGCGTGTTTGAGGTGTGGTCCGGGGATACCAAGCTGGGCACGGTCGCGGCGAACCCCGAGAAGGGCCGTGATCAAACCCTGCTGCTGCAAACGGTCAAGGATATCACCATCCGGCCTGTCATGGAGCAAATGCCCGAGGGCTACCTGATCCAAGACGCGCCGATCGCCGTGTCCGTCACGGAGGGCAAGCGCAATAACCCGCCAGTGCTGGTGTATGCCAACGCGGGTCTGTTTACCGTGCAGGGAGAAGTGGGCGCAGCCTTTGCGGTGCTGGACGCCGAAGGAAACGACGTGCTCGACTTCGAACTGGATGAGACGGGAAACTATATCCTGCCCGAAGCTATGCTGGCAGGGGATTATGTGCTGCATCAAACCATCGCGGCGGCAGGACGGAGTCTGGCCATGGATCAGCCCTTCACGCTGGAGGCCTATAAGGGCGATGAGGAGACAATCCTTCATCTGACGGTGGACAGTACGATTACGCCTACACCTGCTGCAACGGAAATCCCCACGGAAGCGCCTGAAACGATAGAAAATACGAAAGAACCCTCCACAGAAGAACATAATTCTGCGGAAAATATGGAAGCTCCCACCACGGAGCCTGAAAAAGCGGATTATACCCTGCGCGGCAGCGTGACCTGCGACGGCACGGGCCTTGCGGGGGTCACGGTGTCACTCGGCAATGGTCGCACGGCAGTCACGGACGCAAACGGCGCGTTCGAACTGACCGAACTGGCGGCGGGGGATTATCTGGCGACATTCACCCCGGCAAGCGCCGTTTATGAAATGGATACGCCCGCGCAGTCGGTGACGCTGAATGCGGAAAACCCTGCGGCGGAGGTGAACGTGACCGCACGGGCGGTCAGTTTGCTGACGCTGTCCAGCAACGCTGCGGTTGCTTATGAGTGCACGCTGACGCAGGGCAGCGAGACAGTCGCCAGTCAGGCGGCGGACGATCAGCAGGAGCTGACCTTCACCGGTCTTGCGGCGGGGGACTATACGGTCACGCTGACGCTGCCGGAAAATCTGCTGCTGACGAGCCTGAACGGCCATGAAACCCTTCAGCGTGTACAGGCGCAATGGAATGTGACGCTGACGGCGGGACAGGAAAGCCGCTACGAGCTGGGCTTTGTGCAGGGCGGAAGCCTTGCGGGCACGGTGCAGAACCTCCCGGACGGCACGGTGGTGGCGGTCAGCGGCGAGAAGGAACAGCTGCAAACAACGGTGCGGCAGGGAAGCTTCGTTTTTGAAGCGCTGCTGCCTGATGTATATCATGTCTCGGTGACGCTGCCCGACGTGGGCGCGGTGTCTGGCGAGGGCTGGAATGCGCTGGCAACGGAAACGCAGTATCAGGCGAGCACTGCGGTGCAGGTGACGGCGGGGGCGCAAATGACTCTGCCCACGCTGACGCGGCTGGAAAGCGCCAGCCTGTCCGGGTGTGCGTTTATGGATGAAAATTTGGACGGCGTACTTCAGTCCGGGGAAACGGCTGTGAGCGGCATGACCGTCGAGCTGCTGAACGCGGATGGTCAGCTGTATACCACGACCGTCACGGATATGAGCGGCCTGTGGCGCTTCGACAACGTGCCCGCCGGGGATTGGCGCGTGCGGCTGCAAGCGCCTGAAGGGCTGGCGCTGGTCGGCAAGCTGGGTGCATATGATGTGGATGCGTTGGGCGCGAGTGCGGTCATTCATTTGGCGGGCGTAAGCGAGACGGAGCTGAACGCGGCATTGACGGAACCGGCGGCGCTGCTGGTGAATGTGTTCATTGACGGCAACAGCAACGGCGAACGCGGCGTGTATGAGCGCCGCCTTGCGGGCGTAACGCTGGAAGCAATCCGCGTGATGGAGACGGGTGAAGCGGTAGCAGCTACGGCGCTCAGCGACGAGAACGGTGACGCGAGCTTCACCACGCTGGCGCCCGGTACCTATAAGGTGCGTGCAACGCTGCCCGATGGGTATGGCTTCGGCAAGAAGGGCAAGGAGCTTCGCGCCACCTCCAGCATCATGGAGCAATCCTCTGAGACGGTGCAGGAAAGCGAGATGATGACCCTCGTCCGCGGCGAAACGACGCGGATGGGCGTGGGCGTGAATACCATGGCTGCCGTGACCGGCAGCGTTTGGCTGGACGAGAATGCCGACGGCATTTGGAACAACAATGAGCAGGGTCTCGCGGGGGTTAGCGTGACGCTGACGGGTGAAAAGAACGGCCTGACCTATACGGCGGTGTCCGGAGAGGACGGCGCGTATGTGCTGGATCAGGTGCGTGCGGGCAGCTATAAGCTGAGCGTGACCTGTCCGGACGGGCTGATGTTTACCCGTTACAGCGCTACGGGTCGGGAAATGCGCTCTATTCTGACGGCGGAAGGCCGCCGCACGGCCAGCAAGAGCATCACGCTGGAGCCCGGCGATCTGCTGGAAAAGCAGCATGTAGGCCTCATGCGGGAGGCAACCATCGAGGGCGTGGCCTTCCTCGACGCGAATTATAACGGCATTTATGATGCAGGCGAAGCGACGCTGGCGGGCGTGGAGGTCGAGGTCTCCAAGCTTAACGGCGACAAGGTAGCCGACGTAGAGACGGGGGAGGACGGCGTGTTCCGCGCCACGTCCCTGCGGTCGGGCGAATATAAGGTGCGCGTGATTCTGCCCACGGGCGGTTACACCTTCACCGCGACGGTGGATCGGGCCACGGCGGGCAACTGGTTCAAGGCGCGGAGCGGCCGCCGGGAGAACACCGTGGACGGCGTGACTGTACAGGCGGGCGAGACTGTGCAGATGCAGGTGGGCGCGATCCTGCCGGGAACCATCAGCGGCGTGTGCTATCTGGATGATAACTTCTCCGGCGTAAAGGACAAGAATGAAAAGGCCGTGTCCGGGCTGACGGTGAACCTGCTGGACGAGCAGGGCACGGTGATCGCTGCGGCACGGACGAACAATAAGGGCGCGTATACCTTTGAGGATCTGACGCCCGGCACCTATCAGCTGAGCATGAACGCGAAGACAGGGTATGCTTTCACGCGGCTGGGTGAACAGAATGTGTTCGTGAACCAGTCCGCAGGGGCAGGTGCGACGGAGGCGTTCTTCCTCGCGCTGGGTGAGACCCGCGACGGCATGGACGCGGGAATGATCCTGCCCGGCGTGGTGCAGGGTACGGTGTTTGCGGACGCGAACGACAACGGCGCGCAGGACGAGGGCGAAACGGGTCTTGCGGGTACGGTTGTGAAGCTGATGAGCGAAAACGGCGCAGAGTTTGAGGCAACGCTGGATGAGACGGGCGCGTACAAATTTGATGCGGTGATGCCCGGACGCTATTATGTGCGCTATGAGCTGCCGGAGGATACGGTGTTTGCCAGCGTGCAGAACGGCGGCAACGCCGTCACGGGTGAGCAGGGCGTGGGCGCAAGCGAATGGTTTGATTTTGCGACGGCTCAGCAGAAGGACATGCCTCTTGTGGGCGGCGTGACGCTGGGACGTGTGAACGGCGTTACGTTTGAGGATCACGACGGCAGCGGTACCCGCGACGATGGAGACGCGCTGCTGGCGGGGGCGGTGCTGACGCTGACCCCCAGCCGGAAAGACTTGCAGGAGCTGACCTGCACCACCGGCCCGGACGGAAGCTTCGCCTTTGAGGGACTGCACCCGGATACATATACCCTCAGCGTGACCTTCCCCGAAGGAAAGGTGCTGACCCGTGCGTCGGGCTTCACACTGCCGCTTGTCCCCGGCGAAAATGCACAGCAGGTGAAGCTGAACCTCGCCATGGGTGAGCGCTACGAGGGACAGGAGTTGGGCGCGGTTACGCCCGCGTCCGTGCGCGGCATGCTGTGGCTGGACGAGAACAACGACGGTCACATGGATGCCGGCGAGCGCACGCCCAAGGATGAAATCATCACCGTGGTGGACGAAAACACGGGCCGCATTTTTGCAACGTTGAAGACGGACGAGAACGGCGCGTTTGCGGTGGAGGGCCTCGTGCCCGGAAGCTACACCTTCCGTTACAGTCTGAACAGCGTGACGCTGGCTGCGCCGCAGGGCGACAGCACCTTTGCGCAGGCAAACGGCGTATTGCAGCAAGCCGTGACCGTGCGCGAGGGCGACAGCGTGGATGGCCTGAAGGCGGGCATCGTGATGTATACCTCCATCGGCGGCAAGGTGTGGCTGGATCGCGGCGGCGTGATCGAGCCCGTCAGTCAGGCGCATGTGCTGCTGACGGATGACAGCGGTGCGCAGGTGCAGGCGTGCGACTCCAAGGAGGACGGCACGTATCTGTTCACGCAACTGATGCCCGGTACGTATTATCTGGCAGTGACGCTGCCGGAGGGGCAGCTGGTGGTGGAGCCGAACGACGAGCGCCTGACCAGCGGCGGTCAGATCAGCGTGATGGTGCAGACCAACGGCCAGAGCGGTCAGAGCGACCGCATTGACCTGCGCATGGCGGAGGATCAGCGGAGCATGGACATTGGCAGCGTGCTTCCGGGAAGCCTCGGCGATCAGGCGTGGCTTGATCTTGACGGCGACGGCTGGCATGACAGCGACGAGCCCGGTCTGCCCGGCGTAATTGTGCGGCTGATCCGCGATGGCGAAGTGAAGCATGAGGCCGTCACGGATGCATACGGCTATTATCTCTTGGAAAATGTGTATCCCAGCCCGTATACGCTGGAGGTCGTTTATCCCGCGGAGGTGAAGCCCACCAAGCAGGGACAGGGCGTGATGACCAGCATTCTGCCGGAAACGGATGCGGAAACCGTGCAGGTGGAAAATGTGTCCGTGGAGAGCGACAAGGCCAATCGAGACGCTGATCTGGGCTTTGTGCTGCGGCAGCCGGGGGTGTATCCCGCAGGTGTGCAGGATGTGCCCGGACAGGTCTGGGGAGAATAAAAGAAAGCGCCGCCGAAGTGATATGCTTCGGCGGCGCGGGTGGCAGGGGAGCCTGATGGGAATGTCAGGCTCCCTTTTTGTGTGGGAGGGGAGCAGGAAGGGGGAACACAACTGGTATGAAGACCAGCTTGAGGGCTTATCCTCAGTTAGCCTTCGGCTGACAGCTTCCTCTGCGGAGGGAGTCAAGGGACCGCGTCTGCGGACGCGGAAGGATTTTGCCTCTGCGGAGGCGAGGCGGTGGACGGAGGCCGTCTGGCAGCTTTCTGATCGCCCCCGCCACCCCTGCGGGCCCCCGTTTATAGACTGATATCGGAGATAAACGTTGGCAGGTCGCGGCGGCTCTGTCAGCCGCCGTGACCATAACCAACTTGCAGGGAGCCGCGCCCAACTCGCATGGGTGCGAAAGCCGGAAGGAAGCGTCAAGTCTATTCCCAGCTACTCTTCGGGAGGGGTCCGGGGGAGGGGAAAGACAGCCATAGCCGCCGGTGGCGGCTGAGCATGGCTGTCTTTCTCAACCGAAACAAGCGGCCACAGGCCGCGCCGATTGAGGTTGCGGAACTTCTCTCTGAGAAGCCGCCTCCCTCGCAGTACCCCCACGTCTCCCTTCACTTCACTAACCCCGACGTGAGGCCTTGGCGGATGAGCTTGTCGGCCAGACGGGCCATGTCGTCGGCTTTTTCGGCGCAGTTGCGGTTCAGCCATGTGCGGAGCAGACCGATGAAGCCTAACGCACCGAAGGCGTAGCTGTAGTCAAAGGCGATCTCGTCGGTGCGAACACCGGCCAGCCAGTCGGTGCGGAACTCGCGCTGCACTACATCGCTGAGCTTTTCGAGAAACTTCATGTCGCCGTTTTCGCTCAATAGCACGCGGCAAATGTCCTGATTGTCTTCTATTAAATGAAAGAGCTCCTGCAGCACGGGCAGCGCATGGGTCAATACCGGCTCACCCTTGTGCGCCTCAATGAGATGATTCAGCTGCTCAAATAGCTCCTGCTCAATGGAATCCAGCATGTCAAAAATATCGCGGTAGTAGAGATAGAAGGTCCCGCGGTTCACGTCCACCAGATCGGCCAGCTCCCGCACCGTAATATCCTTCACCTGCTTTTCCTGCATGAGCTGGATCAGCCCCTGACTGAGCAGCTTCTTCGTCCGCCGTACCCGGCGGTCTTCTTTCTTTTCAGGCGCTTTGTTCTGAACATCAGTCATGTTTCGTCCTCTTTTCCTCAACACTTTCAAGCCTTTGGTTGAGTATCCAAGCGTTTTCAAGCGCCGTGTCGGATATTCAGCGAGCGTGACAATAAGTGTTTATTGATTTTCGCCTCATGTGTCATTATACTATTTAGTGTTGAGAAAGTCAACAATATGTTAAGTAAAAGAAAGATGATTCAGAAAAGGAGGAACTGTTGTGAACCGGTTCGCAAGGTGGCTGGTGAAGCATCGTGTCGTTGTGGTGATCGTCTGTTTGGCGCTGATGATCCCCTCGGTGTTCGGCATGATGTCCACAAAGGTCAAATATGACCTGCTGTATTATCTGCCTGATGATTTGGACACGATCAAGGGCCAGAACATTCTGACCGAGGACTTTGGCAAGGGCGCCTTCTCCCTGTGCGTGACGGAGGGCCTGAGCGAAGTAGAGCAGGCTGACTTGGAGGAGGCTGTGCGGAATGTGCCCCATGTGGAGTCCGTTATCGGCTATGCCTCCATCCTGAAGGGCAGCCTCCCTGTGGAGATTCTGCCGGATAACCTGCGCGAGATGTTCCAGAAGGACGACGCGCGGCTGATGGCCGTGTTCTTCGATGAGACCTCCTCCGCTGAGGGCACCATGGAAGCCATTCAGCAGATTCGGCAGATCGCCGGCAAGAAGTGCTTCGTGGCCGGATTGTCCGCCGTCGTGACGGATACCAAGCAGCTGGTCGAGGAGCAGGAAGGCATCTACGTGGCCATCGCCGTGGCGCTGAGCTGCGTGGTGCTGATGCTTACGATGGACTCGTTCCTCCTGCCGTTCATCTTCCTGCTGTGCATTGGCGTGAGCATCGTGTGGAACATGGGCAGCAACTACTTCCTCGGTGAGATTTCCTACATCACCAAGGCCGTCGCCGCCGTGCTGCAGCTGGCTGTGACGCTGGACTACTCCATCTTCCTGTGGCACAGCTACAAGGAGAACAAGGCCGTCATTGCCGACCGTGAGGAAGCTATGGCGAAGGCCATTCAGCTGACCTTCTCCTCTGTGCTGGGCAGCAGCCTGACCACCGTGGCGGGCTTCATCGCCCTGTGCGCCATGAGCTTCACGCTGGGCCGCGACTTGGGCATCGTCATGAGCAAGGGCGTTATCCTCGGCGTGCTGGCAACGGTGACGCTGCTTCCCTGCGTCATCCTGATGATGGACAAGGCCATTGAAAAGACCTCCCATAAGCCGCTGCTCCCCAGCATGGCGGGCATCAGCAAGTTTGTGGTAAAGAACTACAAGGTGCTGTTCGTGGTGCTGCTGCTGATCTGCATCCCCGCGTTCTACGGCTACAGCAACGTGGGCGTGTACTACGATATGTCCGCGGCGCTGCCTGAGGAACTGGAATCCACTCAAGCAAACCATAAGCTGGCCGATACCTTCGACGTTTCCACCACCCATCTGGTGCTGGTGGACGCGGATGTATCCCAGAAGGCCGTGTGCGACATGACCGACGAAATGAGCGAGGTCGACGGCGTGCAGCAGGTGCTGTCGCTGGACAGTCTGCTCAGCGCGGGCATCCCCGAGAGCATCCTGCCGAACGACGTGGTGGAGCTGCTCAAGAGCGACCGCTACCAGTTGATGCTCATCAACTCCGAATACGTTGTTTCCTCCGACGCGGTGAACGCGCAGATCGAAGCGCTGAACGCCATCCTCAAGAAGTATGACGAGGGCGGCATGCTCATCGGTGAAGCGCCCTGCACCAAGGATTTGATCAGCTGCACCGATAACGACTTCAAGGTGGTCAACATCATCTCCATCGCGGCCATCTTCGTGATTATCGCGCTGGTGCTGCGCTCCCTGTCCCTGCCGGTGCTGCTGGTGGCGCTGATCGAGGCCGCCATTGCCGCGAACCTGTGCATTCCCTACTTCACGAATACGACCCTGCCCTTCGTGGCGCCTATCCTGATCTCGACCATTCAGCTGGGCTCCACCGTGGACTATGCCATTCTGATGACCACCAAATACCTGCAAAACCGCAGGAGCGGTCAGGGCAGGAAGGAAGCCGTCGGCGCGGCTGTGGCCTCCTCGGCGCAGTCCATTCTGGTCAGCGGCCTGAGCTTCTTCGCCGCCACCTTTGGCGTAGGCCTGTATTCCAACGTAGACATTATTTCCTCCATGTGCAGTCTGATGGCTCGCGGCGCGCTGTGCTCCGTGGTGGTGGTGCTGTTCCTGCTGCCCGCCGTGCTGCTGATGCTGGATAAGGTCATTGTGCATTCGACGCTGAACATGAAGAGCGCCCGGAACGTCAAGTAAGTGAAAGGATGGAAGATCGCAATGAAAAAGCGTGTACTTGCTTTGCTCACCGCGCTGTGCGTGCTGCTGGCCTGCGGCGCCAGCGCTGAAACCGTCAAGCATGAACGGGTCTTCGCCGTGACGGACAGTCAGGGCAACGTGACGACCCTTGTGGATAATGTTCGCCTTGAAAACGGCGATAAGCTGGATACCGTGACCGACCGCACGATGCTGACGGACGTGCAGAACGTGAGCGGTCATGAGACCTTCACTCAGGACGGCGAGAACCTCACTTGGCAGCTGAACGGCGCCAGCGTGATCTATCAGGGCACGTCTGACAAGGCCATGGATATTGCTCCTGTAGTGCGCCTGACCGTGGATGGTCAGGAGGTGAGCGCCGAGGAGCTGGCGAACATGACCGGTGAAGTGACCATTGAAGTGACCTACACCGCCGAAAAGCCCTATCTGGCGCTGACGGTGATCCCGCTGGACGAGAACATGACCGGCGTGACCGTGGACAACGGCACGATCATCACCGACGGCAGCCGCAATGTGCTGGTGGGCTGGGCGGTGCCCGGTCTGGACGAGCGCGCCGAGGTGCCCGCGTCCTTCACCGTGAAGGCGCAGGCCGATCACGCGGAGCTGGATTGGATGATGACGCTGGCGACGGCGCAGCCCGTGAAGGTGCTGTCCGACGAGCTGGCGGATCACAGCAAGGATGCTCATGATCTGGTAAATGAACTGACCGACGGTCTGAACGCGCTGAAGGACGGCAAGGACATTGCCGAGGGCGACGGCGACGTACACGATGCGCTGGTGGCGGTGAAGCGCCTGTTTGACGGCGTGGATACGCTGAAGGACGGTGCGGCTTCCCTGAAGGATGGCGCTGTGGCGCTGAACGATGGTGTGGCTGCGCTGGAGACCGGTCTGACCACGCTGACGGAAAACAATGACGCGCTGAATCAGGGCGCTTCCCAGTTGTTCACCGCGGTGCTGGCCACGGCGAATCAGCAGTTGGCGGCGGCTGGTCTGGACGCGGCGGGGATCGCCATGCCGGAGCTGACGGCGGACAATTACGCGACGGCGCTGGACGCGGTGCTGGCGCAGTTGGATCCTGAAGCGCTGACGGCGCAGGCGACCGAGCAGGCCCGCACAAAGGTACAGGCGGCGGTCGAAAAGCAGGAAAGCGCCGTGCGCAAGGCGGTTGAACAGGCGGTGGAGGCCAAGGTGCTGGAGGGTGTGCTGGCGCAGGCCGGCATGACCATGACGGCTGAGGATTATCAGAAGGCCGTGAGCGCGGGTAAGGTGACGCACGAGCAGTCCCAGCAGATCAGCAAGGCTGTGGAGCAGATGATGGGTACCGACGATGTGAAGGCGCAGCTGGAAGCGGCTGTGACCGATCAGATCAACGCGCTGGTGGAGCAGAATCTGGCCTCCGACGATGTACAGGCGCAGATCAAGGAAGCCATTGCTCCCGCTCAGGCGGCGTATGATTCCCTGAAATCATTGAAGGATCAGCTGGATTCCGTGAACACCTTTGTGACGGGTCTGGCGGCCTACACCGCCGGTGTTGCACAGGCGGCATCTGGCTCCACCGAGCTGCACAGCGGCGCAACCCAGCTGAGCGATGGCGCAACCCAACTGAGCGACGGTGTGGTGGAGCTGGACAGCGGTCTGGCCGAGCTGAAGGCGAAGCTGACCGACAAGGGTCTGGACCTGCTCTCCGGCGACGTGCAGAAGGCGCTGGACATCCTCGATGCGACCGAGTCTCAGCTGGCCTCCGAGCTCAGCTACGACCTCGTTGCCGACGGCATGTCCCACGACCTCCTCTATGTCATCCGCACACAGATGAAGTAAATAGAATAGCATGGGTTTTGCGAGGGAGGGGGCTTTTCTGTAGAAAAGCCCCCTCCCTCGCGCTCCCTCCCGA
>USCW01000041.1 GCA_900553315.1 uncultured Eubacteriales bacterium | reverse complement strand
CAAAAATCAAAAAGGAACATAACTAACATGGCCACGATGTTACTAAACATGTAGAACCATTTGCGATAAGAATACAATACAAGAAAGTCCTCGGTACTGCTCTAAGCAGTTACCGAGGACTTTCTTTCTACGTTTCATGGGGATGCCCCTTCATCGAAGCCACCCAAGCCGCTTTCCAGCCACTCTTCGGGAGGGGGCCCGGGGGAGGCGCTTCTCTTAGAGAAGCGGCCTCCCCCGAAGTCCTTTTCCCATCGTATTACTTCATCAGCAGATACGCGCAGGTGAAGTAGAGACCGATGCACAGGAGCAGCAGACCGAAGGAAACGCTGCGCGTAATGCGGTGCGTGCCCGCAGAAGCCGCCTTCCAGGAGGCATCAAAGACGTACTCAAAGTCGGTGCGCATAGGATGCCGATGCAGGAAGGTCGCGTTCAGCGCTTTCGCAATGGCGTTCATCACACAGCCGCAAACATAGGTGAAGCGGTTGCCCACCGGCGGTTGACGATGCTGGTGAGACTTGCTGAACAGCGTGTTGCGTAGGAACAGCACAATGCGCTCAGGCAGTTCGGCGATCGTGCGGACGATCAGCGTGCAGCCATTCGGTAGCACCTTCAGCAGCACGGGACGATAGACTTCGTCTTCCAAATCCAGCTTCTTGGGCCAGCGGTTCACATAAACGCGTACACCGCGCTCGTCCTTCGCCATCAGCAGCAGACGAACCACCGCAAAGTAGACCACCACGCCAATCGCAATGGACTCAGCAGCACCGAGCAGATTCTCACTGGAGAAGTAGTGGATCGGTTCCGCAATGGCTTCCTGTCCGAAGAAGGGCGCGCACAGTGCACCGATGGGGGAGAAGAGCTGACCGGGCAGAAGACCCAGCAGCGGCAGAATCACCGCAGAGAGCATCAGCGCCGTGGCGGTGCGCTTGTTCATGTACTTACCTGCCATGCCGTCGTATTCCGCCTGATGCTCCGGATTCTTCTCCCAGAACAGGCAGATGTACAGCTTCAGCATGTAGGCGACGGTCAGACCACCGGAGATGATGAAGAGAATCTCAAGGAACTTGTAGCTGCCATAGGTCGCACCCAGATTTTGCAGGTGGGCGATATACTCCAGAATCGCCTCGTGAATCAGGCTCTTGGAGTTATAGCCGCTGCCCAGCGGGGGCACACAGGCAATGGACAGCGCACCCAGCAGGAACGCAATGTGCAGCAGGGGCTTTTTGCGGCCAAAGCCACGCACGTCGTTCAGGTTCAGCTTGTGCAGGTTCATGAACACGATACCGGCCGCCATGAACAGCGTCAGCTTGATGAGCGAATGGTTCATCATGTGCATCACGCTGCCGTAGGCCGCCAGCGAGCCCTCTTCGTTCAGCAGCACCATCATGCTCAGGCCAACGGTGATGAAGCCAATCTGGCTCATGGAGGAGCAGGCAAGCACCCGCTTCAAGTCCACGGAGAACAGCGCCAATACCGCGCCGAGGAACATGGTGATCGCACCCAGCGTCAGCAGACCGTCCGCGAACCAGCAGTCGCCGCGCATCAGGTTCGCGCAAATGACGATCATACCGAACACGCCGGACTTGGTCAGAATACCGGACAACAGGGCGCTGGCCGGGGCAGGAGCTACCGGGTGAGCCTTGGGCAGCCAGATATGCAGGGGGAAGAGACCGGCCTTGGCCGCGAAGCCGACCAGCGTCAGCCAGCTGGCGACAGTCAGCCCGGAGCGATCTGTCAGCGCAGCAGCGGCAGCCTTCATACCTTCAAAGGAAAGCGTGCCCAGCTCCTTGTAGAGCAGGAACAGGCCCATCAGCGTGGTCAGACCGCCGATCACCGCCACAGCCAGATAGGTCGCTGCGGCACGCATCGCACCGTCCGTTTCCTCCTGCGCGACCCACACGTAGCTGGTCAGCGACATGATCTCGAAGAAGATCAGCGTAGTGTACAGGTCGTCGGAAAGGAACACACCCACCGTTGCGCCCAGCGTCATCAAGTTGAAGAAGTAGTAACGGTTGCGGTTGTGATAGTGACCAAAGTATTCAGGGGAGAACCAGCCGGTGAGCATCCACATGAAGGCCGCCACCGTGGCATACAGCGCACGGAAGCCATCGGCTTTCAGATGCAGACCCAGCCCGCAGAAGTCCTCCCAAGTAAAACTGCCGTGGAAGAAGTTGGTCGCCAGCGTACCGGCGAATACCGCCGTCACTGTCGCCATCATCAGCAGATCGCGCTTGCTTTTGGAGGCGCGGCCGAGTACATAGCAAACCACCGCCATGACCATGGGGCCAAAGCACAGAATGGGATAAAGCAGCATCGGAATGCCTCCTTTCTTACAGCATCAGGCCCGCAGCCAGACTGCGCAGCCACTCAACAAAGGGCGTAGAGAAGATGCCGAACAGCACCACCACAACGCTCAGCACCGCCAGCGGAAGCTTCATCTGCCAGCTGGGGTCGCAGTTCTTGCCGCTCAGCGAAGCAGCATCGCTGTTTAGCGGGCGGAACCAAGCATAGGCCACTACTGTGAACAGGTAAATCGCCGTCAAAATTGCGGAGATAATCAGCGTCACAATGGCCATCACGCCCCACCAAGAGCCCGTGGCCGCAGCGGCAGTCAGCAGGTTCCACTTGCTCACGAAGCCGCACAGCGGGGGAATGCCTACCATAGCGACAGCGCCCACCGTGAACACCGTGAAGGTGAAAGGCATGATCTTTCCGAAGCCCCGCAGATCCTGCACGTACTCCCGGCCGGTCTTCACCAGCACAGCGCCAGCGCAGTAGAACAGGGTGATCTTCATCAGGCCGTGAAACACCAGATGGGAGAGACTGCCGACCATACCCGCGGGGGTCATCAGAGCAGCGCCCATCAGCATGTAGCTCAGGTTGCTCACCGTGGAGTAGGCCAAGCGGCGCTTGAAGTGCTGTTCCTTTACGGCCATGGTGGAGCCGAAAAGGATGGTAAAACAGCTCAGGCATACGGCGATGATCTGCGCAGTAGAGCCATAGAGGAAGCTCGTGCCGAAAGAGTAATAGATCACGCGCAGCACCGCGAAGGCGCCGGCGTTGACTACCGCCACCGCGTGCAGCAGCGCCGTCACGGGCGTAGGTGCAACGGACGCGGCAGGCAGCCAAGCATACATGGGGAACAGCGCCGCCTTCGTGCCAAAGCCGATGAAGGCCAGCAGGAACACGAAACGCAAAATGGCTTCATGCCCGCTCGTCTTAGCGGGATCCAGCACGCCGCCCAGCACAAAATCCGTGGTAGAGCCGTAGTGAATGATGAAGATCATCGCAATGAAGGCAAGCGCCGCACCGCTGATGGAGTAAATCAGGTATTTACGACCTGCACGAATGCTCTGCGGATCCTGCTTATGCGTGACCAGCGGCAGGGTGATCAGCGTCAGGCATTCGTAGAACACGTACAGCGTGAACAGGTTGCCTGCCATGGCTACGGCCAGCGTGATGCCGTAGGTCATGGTGTAGAAGGTGAAGAAGGTGTTGGGCCGTTCCTCATGGCGCATGTATTCAAAGCCATACAGCGAGGCAAGGGGCCATAGGAAGCTTACCAGCCCAACGAAGACCATGCTCATCTGATCAAGTCGGAAGGACAGGCTCAGATGGTCGGTCATATACATCAGCGTAAAGGTTCCCTCGGGACGCTGGAACAGCGTCACCCAGCATAGCACGGAGGTGGCGATGACCACCGCCTCAACATACCAGCTGCGGGTTCTTTCCTTCTGAAAATGAAACAGGGGCATCACCACGCCGCCCACCAGAGGCAGGAGGATGGCGAGCATCAGAAGCGTCATAGTCTCTCTCCTCCTTTACATCAGTGTGGAAGCCAGCTTCGTCAGGAAGTCCACCAGTCCGTTGGGGAACATACCTGCCACCAGCGAAAGCGTGGTCAGCAGCACCAGCGGAATCAGCATCACATGGGTGGGCTCCTTCTTCTCAAAGAACTTCAGGGAGCCATCCGCGTTGCGGCCCGGCAGGAAGCCCTTCATGCTGATGGGGAACAGGTAACCGGCGGTGAGCAGCGCACTCAGCAGCAGGATCATGGGGGCAAACCAGCTGAAGAAAGCGGCAACACCTGTCATGTTCAGCGCACCCTGCGCCAGATACCACTTGCTGACAAAGCCCAGCGCCGGGGGAATACCCACCAGCCCCACGCTGGCTAGCGTGAAGCACCACATGGTCACGGGCATCTGCTTACCAATGCCCTCCAGTTCATCCACGCGAGTCTTACCCGTCTTGGAGATGATCGCACCGGCGCTCATGAACAGGGTATCCTTGACCAGCGCATGGCACAGCACGTGAAGCATCGCGCCGATGAACCCAATGGGATGCATGGTGCTCAGGCCGAACAGCACGTAGCTGACTTGGCTGACGGAGGAATAAGCCAGACGCTTTTTCAGTCCGCCCTCCTTATAAGCCAGCAGGGAGCCCATGAACACCGTGAACAGCGCGAGGCTCATGAACGCGGTCTGTACCCAAGTGCCGCGCAGGAAATCCGTACCAATAAAGCAGTAAATCAGCCGCAGCGCACCCAGCACGCCAGCCTTGGTAATGATACCGGACAGCACAGCGCTGGCAGGGGAGGGGGCGGCAGGGTGTGCGGTGGGAAGCCAGCCGTGCAGCGGGAACATACCAGCCTTGGTGCCGAAGCCCAGCAGCATCAGGAAAGTCATGGCCAGCACCAATCCCTCATGACCGGCGACCCTGCTCATGTCGAGTACGCCGCCCGCCGTGAAGGAAAAGCTGCTCACATAGGGGCTGAGGACGAAGATGCCCAGCAGCGCCAGCGATGCGCCTACCACCGAGTAAATCAGATACTTGATGCCTGCTGCCACAGCGTCCTTCTTCATGGTGTGCAGCACCAGCGGGAAGGTCAGCAGCGTCATGGCTTCGTAGAACATGTAGAAGGTGACGATGGTGCCCGCGAAGCACAGCGCCATCAGTACGCCCAGCGTCATCAGATAGAAGCCGTAGTAGCGGCGCAGGTTTTTCTCATGCGCCATGTATTCAAAGGAATAAGCGCCCGCTGCAGCCCATACAAAGGCCATGATGGCGCTGAACCAGCGGCCTGTGTCGTCAATGCGCAACGTGACCGGCAGCGTGTCGGACAGGGTGAAGAGCGTCAGCTCCTTGTCCCCACCCAGCAACACCGGCAGCAGCGCCACGACGTTCAAGCAAAGCACCGTCAATACCAAGGGATTGCGGCCCTTGCCATCACCCAGAGGCTTGTACAGCGTCAGCAGCAGCCCGGAGAGCAGGGGCAGCAGCACGGGAACCAGAAGATACCAGTTGCCAAACATGTTGAAGCCTCCTTTCTTATGCGAACATGCTCAGGCCCTTGGCAATGGCGTTCACAATGGGCTGAGACAGAATGCCCAGTGCCACATTGACCGCCGCAAAGGCGACACAGCTCAGGGAGAAGCAGAAGCCGCGCTTGCCCTTTTCCACGGAGTAATGCGCATCCGGCAGCGCGGGACGGTACAGCGTGATGACCGTGCGCAGGAAGTACACGGTGTTCAGCCAAGTGGAAATCGCCAGCGTGACCAGCACCAGCAGAGTCTTGATTTCGCTCATCTCCATGGCTGCGGTACCGAAGTTCAGCTTGCTGATGAAGCCGCCGAGGAAGGGGAAGCCCACCATGGAGAGTGCGCCGATGGTGAAGGCAACGCCCGCGATGGGGCTGCGATACCCCGCGCCGCGCAGGTCGCGGAACTTCTTGCTGTTGCCGGAAGCGTCCGCCAGACCGCCAGCCGCAAGGAACAGCATGGCCTTGCATACCGCGTGGGAGAAAATATGGAACATGGCCGCCAGCATACCAGCGTCGGTGCCCATGCCAATGCCCATGTATACGTAGCCGATCTGAGCCACGGAGGAGAAGGCGATCATACGGCGAATGTCGTTCTGCCGAATGGCGGAAACGGAGCCCATGACCATGCCTACCAGACCGAAGACGAACAGCACATTGTCAATGCCCGTCGCAACGATCACATCCAGACCAATCACACGGTACATGATTTTAATCAGCAGGAAGATGTACCCCTTGCTGACCAGCGAGGACAGGATGGCCGAGGAGGTCGGCGTGGTATAGCCGTAAGCGTCCGGTACCCATGTATGGAAGGGGAACAAGGCGCTCTTGATGCTCAGACCGATGGAGATCAGCGCCACAACCACCGTCAGCGGTACGGTGTATTCGCCGGTGGCATGCAGTTCGGCAACGGCTTCCTTGATGTTGCTCATCAGCAGATGGCCTGTCAGGTCATACAGCAGGATGATACCCAGCAGGAACAGACCGGAGCCCAGCAGGTTCATAATCATGTACCGGGTCGCGGCTACCAGCGTCTTACCCTTGGTGCGGGCGTCAATCAGCGAGCAAGCCGAGATGGTCATGATTTCGACGAACACGTAAGCGGTGAATACGTCGTTGGTGTACACCTGCGCCATCAATGCAGCGGTCAGCAGCAGGATCATGACGTAGTACAGGCTGTGCTTGTCATGCAGAATGTGATCATCCAGCTTCTTTACGCCGCCCAGCAGAGACAACAGCATAATCAGGCTGAAGAACAGCGCGGTAATCGCTTCCAGCAGACCGCCGCGAATTTCGTTGCCCCAGGGGGCCGGATAGTGACCCATCATGTAGGTGTAGCTTTCGCTGTAGTTCCACATGCAAGCGGTGAAAACAGCCGACAGCGTAGTGACGACGATCAGCACAAAGAACGTCCACCGACGCGCCCACTTGCCCTTCAGCACCGAGGTCATCGCGGCGCTGCCCAGCGGAAGCAGGATGCAGGCAAAGGGAATGGATTGCCAAAGCGCCATATTCATTCCTCGCCCTCCTTCCGGGCCATGATCGTGATCTGATCAATGTCCAGCGTGTGATAGCGGCGGTATAGGCGGACAGTCAATGCCAGCATCAGCGCCGAAACACTGACGCTGACCACGATGCCTGTCAAGACCAGACCCGCAGGGATGGGATTGATGTAGTATTCCATGGAGGTGATGCCGTCCACCACGATGGGGGCGGTGCGTCCCTCAATGTAGCCCTTTGCGGCAAGGAATAGGTAAACGCCGCTGTCCATCATGGAGAAGCCGATGATTTTCTTAATCATATTCCGATCCAGCAGCAGGGTTGTGAAACCGATGCCGAAGAGGATCATGGCTGCCATTTCTTCATAATTCGCAAAGAAATTCATGTTACATGTCCCCCTTTCGGAACAGGGTGTAGAAGGCGTACATGGTGCAGCAGACCACCAGACCCACCGCAAGGTTCAAGTAGGGGATCAAGCCTGCGGAGAACAGCTTGCCGGGGGTGCCGGGCGTAATGAAGCTCCACAGATGGTTTGCACCGGTGAAGAAGCTGTAAGCCTTTGAAAGTGCGTAGAAGCTCAAGGCGCACAGGGATACGCGCTGGAACACCTTGAAGGTGAAGAAACGCTCGGTCTTTTTGAAGCCGAAGGCGTTCAGGTACAGGATCAGAGCCGCGCCCATCAGCGCACCGCCGGAGAAGCCGCCGCCGGGGGAGATGTGGCCGTTCATGATAACGTACATACCGAACAGCAGCACCACAGGCACCAGGAAAGAAGTAATGTGCTGAAGAATGGTGTCGTTCTTCGGCTCATACATACGGTCGTTGACTTCCACCATCAGCTGCTCGGAGGACTGAGAACCGTCCTTTTCGCGGCTGATGCGCAGCAGAATCAGCACGGAGCAGGCCGCGATGAACAGCACGTTGCTCTCACCCAAGGTATCGAAAGCACGGTAGTCCAGAATCATACCGGCCACGATGTTGACCGCACCGGTTTCCTCCATGCCTTTTTCAATGTACCGCTGAGAGACTTCATTGTTGACAGGGTTATCAGCATGGCCAAAGGCGGGCAGGTATGCCGTGGTGCGCAACAGAACGAATACGATCGCAAAGCAGGTGACGACCGCTAGAATGCTGTACAGCACCCGGGTCAGCTTGGTGCCCTTTTGACGAGCCCAGCTCTGCACGTTGTTGTAGACCTGCTGTTCCTCGTCCAGACGCTCCTGAATGCGGGCTTCCTCACGAGCCTCGGCTTTCAGGGCTTCATCCTGCGGCTTGAAGGTGTTGGCCTCGCTCTTTTCGTTCAGCTCCTCCTGCATACTGTCATCCAACTGCGTGGAGCCGCCCTTCAGCCAGCGCAGGAACCGGGGCCACCAGCTGTTTTCGTAATCCTTACGAATTTTCGCCATGGTTTTCCACTCCCTCCTGCGCCTTATTGGTCTTTTCCTTTTCCACGTCGATAGCGTGGATCTTCTTCAGCGTCACGAAGTACAGCAGACTGTCAATGCCCACGCCAACGGCCGCCTCGGTGATGGCCAGATCGGGAGATTGCAGCATGATCCAAATGACGCTCATGGCCAGTGACTGGCTCATGAAAATGACGATGGAAACCAGCAGGTTTTTACTAAGCGCCACGGACAGCGCACAGCCAATGATGAACACCAGCAAAAGGATATTCAGAACCTCCATCAGAGCCCCTCCTTTTCCTTGGCGACGGTGGTCTTGTCCACCACGTTCATGTGGTTCTCCAGCCCATCGTTGATGGTGATCTCCAGACGACCGATCAGGTGAGAGCTGACGGGGCTGGTGAGCCACAGCGTCAGGATGACGAACAGCATCTTCAGCGTGGCAATGTCAAGCCCCTCGGCGATCATCACGCCGATCAGCATCAGCAGAATGCCCAGCGTGTCGATCAGGGCTGCGGAGTGTACGCGGTTCAGCGCGTAGCGGAAGCGGTATACACCCACCACGCCGGTAATCAGGATGAACAGTCCGCCCAGCGTAAACAGCGCACACAACACAAAGCGAATCGTCTCAGCCATGCTCTTCATCCCCCTTTTCCTTGCGTTTCTGGCGGTAAACGCCCATGTAAACCTTCGTCAGCAGCACGACCGCCAGGAAGGAAAGCATGGTGTAGACGATCGCAACGTCCACCAGATAGCCCTCGTTCATCAGAAAGGCCAATACGCAGATGGTGATGACCACCAGCGTACCCATCATGTTGACTGCAATGATACGGTCGGCAATGCGGGGTCCGCGGATGGCACGGATCAGGGTAAAAAGCAGCAGCACGCCGATAACGATCAACGCACCGTTGTACAGAATACTGTAAGCCTTATCCACGATCCTTTCCCTCCTTCTCTAAGTGGCAGACCCGCTTCTGCATTTCACTGTCGTCAATGCCATCGGCAAAGCTGCTGTCTAGGCAATGTACCAGAAACAGATCGTCGCGCACGTCTACGGTGATGGTGCCGGGGGTCATGGTGATGGAGTTAGCAAGAATGACCCGGCCGGCCTCTGTCTTGACCTTGGTATGGAAGGAAACGAGCTGAGGCTCGACTTCCTCCTTGGCTGACCAGACAAAACGCAGGGTTTGCACCGCTGACACGCAGATTTCCTTGATGAGATAGCCCAGATAGGCTATGGCCTTGGGCAACAGCTTGCACAGCCGCCATTCCTTGCGTGGAGAATAGTCCATGAACTTCCAGATGAACAGGTAGATCAGTCCGCAGAGCACAACGCCCGTGACGGCAATCTCTCCTGTCCATTGGCCGTTGAACAAAATCCACAAGGCGAACAGCAGGAAAAACATGAGGCGCCCTCCTTTAGTGAAAAGATTTTGAACATACCCGCCAGATTCTAATCCTTCATATTAAATATGTCAAGCCTCATTTCGAATTTTTTCAGCACAATTTTTGAAAGCTCGCAGCCTTGAAAATTACGGTGGGAAAATCGCCGTATCGGCAGGAATTTGGCGGGTGCGGGGCTAAATAAATGATGCAGAGAGGCCGCCTTTTTCGCGGCGGCTCTGACAAAGGAGGACGAAGCTGTATGCTGTTGATTCGCGGCGGACATATCAAGCCTATTGTGGGCGAAGAATTGATGAAGGGCGACGTACTGGTTGGCGATGACGGTCGGATCGCCGCTATTGGTGAAAATGTAGACGTACCTGCGGATACCCCTGTGCTGGATGCGACGGGCTGTCTGGTCACGCCCGGCTTTGTGGACGCGCATTGTCATATCGGCATGGAAGAAGAATGTATGCGCTGGGAGGGCGATGACGTAAACGAATATTCCAGTCCCGTGACCCCGGAGCTGCGTGCTATTGACGCTATCAATCCCCGTGATGAGGCCTTTGCCGAAGCCATTGCGGGCGGCGTGACCACCGCTGTGACCGGTCCCGGCTCTGCCAACGTGCTGGGCGGTTCCTTCGTCGCCATGAAGCTGTATGGGGACTGCGTTGATGACATGATCGTCAAGTTCCCTGCGGCCATGAAGATCGCCTTTGGCGAAAACCCGAAGGGTTGCTACGGTCAAAACGGCAAGAAAGCACCCGTGACCCGTATGGCGATTGCCAGTATGCTTCGGGAACAACTCTTCAAAGCAAAGAAATATGCCGCTGATGTGGATGCTGCCGAACGTGATACGTCGAAGGAGCGTCCCTTCGATATGAAGCTGGAAGCGCTGTTGCCGGTGATTCGCAAGGAGATCCCGCTGAAGACCCATGCACATCGGGCGGATGATATTTTTACTGCTCTGCGTATTGCCAAGGAATTTGACGTGAATATTACGCTGGATCACGTGACGGAGGGTCATCTCATCGTCGATCATCTGGTGAAGGCCGGAAAGCCTGTGCTGGTGGGCCCCTCACTGGGGTCAAAGTCCAAGGTGGAGCTTCGGGAAAAATCCTTTGCAACCGCCGGCATTTTGGATAAGGCGGGGCTTGAGGTGTGCATTATTACCGATGCACCTGTGATCCCGCTGAACTATCTGCCGCTGTGCGCGGGACTCGCGGTAAAGGCCGGCATGAAGGAAGAAGCAGCTTGGCGTGCCATCACCATCAATCCTGCGCACGTCGTTGGCATTGCGGATCGCGTGGGCTCGCTGGAGGTCGGTAAGGATGCGGACATTGCCATCTTTGAGGGCAACCCGCTTTGTGATATTCAATGCAAAACGAAAGCGGTTTTCGTGAACGGCAAGCAAGTCTATAAAGCATAAATATACCAAATGAGGCATTTGCTCATTGAGCAAATGCCTCATTTTATCTTGGGCAATACCGCACAATTCGTTGGCAGCGTAGGCGATGCCTTTTCCGCCATC